>JBJUHT010000202.1:0-2599 GCA_046070105.1 Dolichospermum sp. | reverse complement strand
TTCTCCTACTTCTGCAATATTAAAATTTCGCATAGTTATAGAAGCAACTTTAATATTAAAAGGACTAGAAGTATTTAGTCGTTCACTACCTCCCGATGCTACTTTATAATCTCGCACATCTCGTAAACCAATTAATCCTACGGATGAAGGAAAATTTTCAGGACGTTTAGGAAAACCATCTCTTAACTGTCTTAAAACAGAAATTAAAGTTTGGTCTTGTAAAGAATCAATTTTAATCTCAGTATAAGTTGAAGTCATATCATACAGCACTAATGCCCCATGTTTCAGAAAATCTTTCTTTATCCGAAAGAATTTATCACTGTGAGAACTGTGATTTTGAAATAGATAGGGATTTAAAAGCTGCAATTAATTTATCGCGTCTGGCTAAGGCGTATAAGTCTAAGAGGATGTTTGAAAAGTTTCCGGCGATTATAAGCAACTACACAAACAAAGTCCACCTGTGTGAACTAATTTCAAATCAAGGACTCTGAACCCACGTATCCCTTACGGGACCGAAGGAATAGGTGCGTTTCGTCTGTGTAGCCGCGACTTCTACCAGGGAAGTATGAATTTAGACTTGTCAAACGCCCTGCTTATATAGCAGATGCAACTAATTTAATATTTTCTTCTGTTTCTTCGCAACAGATTCTAAAAAATTGTGATACAGTTTGCAAAACCTTACCAATTTTAACCATTTCTGTCCGCATACCTGTAGCATATTGGGTAGGATTCCCGAACAGCTTAAAAACTTTTAGTTTAAGCTGTTACATTTTACTAAAAAAGGAGTAGTAAATGATTCCATCTCGCTATGTTCTCATGACAGCTATGAAGACAAATCAGCGTTTAGGCCATGAAAATCTAGGTTTTCTTTCGGAAAAAAACGGATTTATGCCTATTGAAGCACCTTTGCAGGTATTACCACCAAGTCATAAAATATGGGATGAAATTGCGGAGGAATTGCCAGAACTTTGTAGAAGGCTAAGAATACGCCAACGTTTAGATACAATGCCTATTTTATCTGCGGATGTTAATAACCTTCCCGATAGAATGTTATTGCGTGCTTCATCAATTATTAGTGCTTTTGCTCATAGCTATTACTATATTGATACAGAAATTCCGCCTATGCTGGTGAAAATGGGTTTTTAGGAAGACATCGCCTCAAGGCTTATGGTTATATACAAACTGCTTTTAAAAGTGGTCGTTCTGCAACGGCGGCCTTTCAAGGCTCTTTTAAAGATAGAATTTGGGAAAATATAGATCAACAATTGGAACTTGCACGAAAAGAACGCTACCACTGTTTTAGTGACAAAAATAACTATCATCAAGCTGATATTCAAGAAGTAAAACCTGTAAGTGAAAGTGGTAAAGTAGTACAAGTTAAGCTCCTACTGAAAGAAAGTTATGTGTATTATCGTTGTGGCGATCGCTGTGCAGTTTTACCAGAAAATCAAGATAGTTTAGTCACAAAAACCATCAAAGCATTACAGGCAAAAGGAGATGAATTAATTCCTTTAGATGACACTTGGCAGGTAGCAATTAATTATCGAGATGGCTATCAAGGTTGTCAAAGTTTGCCTCTGGCGACATTATTAAAATTTGGGCAGATTCGTCCCGTTAAACGTCCTATTGCTAAACTACTATTGACTCTTACTGATAATCTCACACTTAAACAAATTATTAACAACCATACAGAAGAAGAATGGGAACTTTGGGACTTACTAGAAATGCTCAAGGCTGATGGTTTTTCTCCCATAAAACTATTACAAAATAAACCTAATTCTGTTGAACATATATGTAGAGTTGTACCCCCCGAATACGTTAGACTTTATTCTATCTCCTCAGCCATGACTACAGCGACTGGTTCAAATTTAACTAAAGGTGCAACAGAGTTAGAGTTAACTATTGGCAAACTGCAGTATAAAAACCCACAGCATCACCCTTTTGGTTCAGTTATCAGAGAGGGAACTGCTTCCCAGTTTCTAGCTAAAAATAATGGGGGTAAAATTGCGATCAGAATTGTTCCCTCACCTAGTTTTCATCTACCCCATGATCTGACTCGTCCTGTAATTATGTTTGCTGGTGGGACTGGGATTTCTCCTTGTCGTAGTTTTTGGTTAGAACGGACTAAACACTCCCATAAGGTGGAAAATTGGTTATTTTTCAGCACTGCTACCCGCGAGGATTTTTATTATCAGCAAGAATTGACAGAATTAATGGCAACAGGTAAACTTCAATTACGGGTGGTTTTTTCCCGGGAAAATATTCGAGCTATTTTTAGAGCTAATGGTGAAGGGGGTAACTGGCAATTTATACCAACAACAAATGCACATCGCATTACTGATGAAATTCAGCAAACGGAAACTAAACAACTGCTATGGGAACTGTTGAGGGATATAAAAGATGGTGGTAAAGGAGCTTATATTTATCTATGTGGACAAGCTGGATTTGCAAATACTATTAAAGAATCTCTTGAGCAAGTTATAGCAGAATTTTCTCAAGGATCTCCTCAAGAAAGAAGGCGATTAGCACAGGAAATGATGGTTATGAGACTGTTAGTAAATCGCAACTTTTACCGAGTTTAGATGTAGATTTATTAATG
>JBJUHT010000201.1:0-10592 GCA_046070105.1 Dolichospermum sp. | reverse complement strand
GAGGAGGGGGCTTAATATGTACCTCATAAGAGCGGAAACCCCTGTATCTAAAAATATTTATTAATTAGATAATTAGAATATTCAGTCACTCCTCTTAAAGAAGGAAAATTCATAATTTCTCCTGTTAGATACATATTGTTTTGCCCCTGCATACCTTCTAATTTATCATAAAACCCATCTTTCATATCTTCAGTGCTAACATGAGGAAAATATTTCCATTGGATAGACATATATTCTTTGTCAATTAGAAATCCCATGTTTTTCAGTTGATTTTCTACATCTAACTTAAGTTTTTGTGTATTATGCTCTTGGTTTCCAATTACATAAACAGTACAAAATTCTGAATCTACATAACGACGGTAAAAAAACATTATCTTTCCTTGATCCTTACTGGTCATATTTTCAGTAAAAAATCCGCTATCAACATCTTTTTTAGTAAAGGGAAATTTATTGATAATAAATGCAAAGGTATGATAATTGTTATATTTTATCTTGGAAAACAACTCATTTTCAATCACAGTTGCATCAAGAAAATCCAGCGCATTATCCAAAGGACAGGCTAAAATTAACTTATCAAATTCATAATCTCCTTTTTGAGTTTGAATATAAATTTTATCAGTTCGTTGGATGCTAATAATATTTTCTGCAAATAAAACATCAAATTGTTCTGATAGTTTCTGCCACAAACTTCCTGCTCCTTCTACAAATAACTGAAGTTTCTTAGTAATAAAATATTCAACTAAACCCGTAAAAGTAAAATACTTCAAATAATACGCAGTTGGAATTATATCAAAATAACCATAGCCAAAAGGGGAAACAACTGTATTGAGAACTTGGGCAAAATCCGATAAATTATTTTTACGACAGTAACTATCAAAATTTTCATAAAATTCTTCAGGAATATTAGATAAACCTGGTTCACAAAATTTCCGATTTTTGAATAATAAATATGAAAACTTAAATAATAATTGCCAGATAAATTTAATTGTTTTCAAAGGACTTGGTTTAATTTCTAAGCCATTATTATTGAGAAAGATAGGATTACGAATGGTGGAGGGTTTGGATTTTACTCCAACCTCTTTCATTATTTCTAAAATCACATTATAATCACTACAAATTGCACCAGCACCAAGTTCAAAGTATCTACCTTTATAAACAATAGTACGACATTTACCCCCGGTCTGGTTCTCTTTTTCTAGGATGGTGATATTGTTGTAACCTTTTTTTCTTAAAAGATAAGCTACAGTTAAACCAGATGCACCGGCACCTACTATACAAATTTTTGTATTTAAGTCAAATTTATGATTAGTCATCATGGCCTCCAATAATTAAATATTATCATCTTTCCATGCACATTCCACACAATCCCAGTGAACTCTTGAGACATAATCCCTATCAAAAAACCCCCATTAAGGACAATAGGGAATTACAGCAGTTTTCCAGCCAAAGTAAGCTGTTAAGCACCTAAATTGCACAATCCTAATATAGCTAAATCTTGTGGTGCGGGCATCTTGCCCGCTACTTGTCCAATATCCCGCTACTTAGCCACTATAATTATAGAAATTAAATGCAGTACATCTGACTGCAAAAATAATCTATGGTGGGCTTGTAATAAACCATAATTACTCTGGATTTATTTGCATTCATCTGTGGTTAATTATTCAGAGAAAATATGTTTTATAAGCAAATTAAAATTTACCAGTTTAAACCCCTCTGTGCCAGCGTGTTCCTTCTTTGCTATCTATTAAGGTAACGCCTTTTCTTAATAGTTGCTCACGAATTTGATCAGATTCTGCAAAATTTTTAGCTTTCCGTGCTACCTGTCTTTTTTGAATTAACTCCTCAATATCAACATCATTTATACCATGATTAACGGGATTTTCTACTTCTGGTTGGGCGGTTAAACCTAAAACATCTGCTAATCTAATTAGAGTTTGCCATTTTTGTAGTAATTCATTGGCAGGTGTTTCTGTTTTTCCTTGATGTATAATAATATTTCCTTCCCGATTTAGTTCTTTGGCTAATTCAAAAATTATTGCTAAACCACCAGGGAAATTAAAATCATCATTCACTGCTGCTTTAAATCTCTCAACCTCGGCATTTTGGATTTGAGATTTCAGATTTTGGATTTGGTTAGATTCATCCCACTTTAATTCTCTACCATGTTCATAACCGAAAAGTAAACCTTCTTTGAGCGTATGCCAGCCATTGGTTGCTGCTAAGATGGCATCATCGGTAAAATCTATAGGTTTGCGGTATTGTGCCATTAAGACAAATAATCTTACCGCCATTGGATGTATGCCACGATCTAATAATTGCCGAATTGTGATAAAATTACCCAAGGATTTGGACATTTTTTCACCGTCCACCTTGACCATACCATTGTGTAACCAATAATTGGCTAATGGTTTGCCAGTTACCGCTTCTGATTGAGCAATTTCGTTTTCATGATGGGGGAAAATTAAATCAGCACCACCAGCATGAATATCTATTGTATCACCCAAGCGATCGCGCACCATGGCAGAACACTCTATATGCCATCCTGGGCGGCCTTTTCCCCAGGGAGACTCCCACGCAGGTTCACCGGGTTTTGCAGCCTTCCACAGGGCAAAATCAAAGGGGTATTTCTTTTTTTGATATTCCGCGTCTTCGATATTTACCCGTTCACTCGCACCGGCTTGCATATCCTCTAATTTGCGTCCTGAAAGTTTACCATATTCGTTAAAATTCTGTACTGCATAATAGACATCACCGTCAGCGGGATAAGCAAAACCTTTATGCTCTAAATCGTGAATTAATCGCTGAATACCATTCATTGTATGTGTAGCGCGGGGATATTCGTCAGCTTCTTTAATTCCTAACCGTGACATATCCTCAAAATACGCCTGAATGTAGCGTTCTGCGACAATTTCCATGGAGGAATTTTCTTCTCTAGCCCGTTTGAGAATTTTATCATCAATATCCGTAAAATTCTGGATGTAATACACATCATAGCCGATAAACTTCAGGTATGAACGCACTATATCCCAGATAATGGACGTTCTAGCATGACCCAAATGGCAGTAATCATAAACTGTCACACCGCAGCAATACATTTTCACTTTTCCAGGTTCGACGGTGGTAAATTGCTCTTGACGACGGGTGAGAGTATTGTAAATAGATAGGGTCATAATAGAGGGATAAGGCAATCTGACGATTAATATTAATAATGATAACGCAATTTGATGACAATGGTGTCATCCTAGATTAAGATCAAACTGCATGGAGTAAGTTTATGCCTGAATTTTGTTATAGTTGAAGATATTAGTAGCTAATAACTATTAACTATTATTAGTAATTATCAGTAATTATTAGTAATACTTGCTAATCTTGTCAACACCTGGAGGTAAAGTATGATTCAAGCATTACCCAAAACTAAATCAGTCACTTTTGAGGAATTTGTGGAATGGAAACCAGAGGGAAAGTATTATGAATTACATCATGGAGTAATTATTGAAATGGCACAACCATTAGGAGATCATGAAGATATTACTGGTTTTTTGGCTGAGAGAGCCACGGCTGAATATCTACGCTTAAATTTACCCTATCGTATTCTTAAAACTGTTTTAGTTAAACCCCCTGAAAATCAATCCGCTTACTCACCAGATGTGTTGATCATCAATCGTCCTAATTTAATCAATGAGCCATTATGGAAACAACAATCTACCCTGATCCAAGGTGCATCAATTCCCTTAGTGATTGAAGTTGTGAGTACAAATTGGCGTGTTGATTATTTAACAAAAGTCAAAGATTATGAAGAAATTGGTATTCCTGAATATTGGATTGTTGATTATTTAGCATTAGGAGGAACTCCCTATATCGGAAATCCTAAACAACCAACTATTTCTATCTATGATTTAATTAATGGGGAATATCAAGTCAGTCAATTTAGAGGAAATCAAACTATAGTTTCACGTACTTTCCCCGAATTAAATTTAACTGCTAACCAAATTTTTCAAGCTGGTATGTAAATATGTTACTCTCATGCCGAGGGGACAAAATTAAGATAAAATCTAAAATACACCAACAATTCACTTTCCACCATGCAAACAATAGTTAATTCCGACTCTCAGACAATGGAACTTACTAAAAAAGGTTTACCAGTAACTATTATTACCGGGTTTCTCGGTAGCGGTAAGACTACTTTACTCAACCATATTTTGACAAATCAGCAAGGTGTGAAAACTGCTGTTTTAGTGAATGAATTTGGAGAAATTGGTATTGATAACGAATTGATTGTTTCCACTGATCAAAACATAGTGGAATTAAGTAATGGCTGCATTTGTTGTACCATTAATAATGACTTAGTTGATGCTGTTTACAAAGTTTTAGCACGGGAAGAAAAGCTAGATTATCTAGTTGTTGAAACCACTGGTTTAGCTGATCCTTTACCAGTAGCCATGACATTTTTGGCTTCAGAATTACGAGATCTAACCCGATTAGATTCTATTATTACTGTAGTTGATGCCGCCAATTATAGCTTAGATCTATTCAATTCTGAAGCTGCTTTAAGTCAAATTACTTATGGTGATGTCATTCTCCTCAATAAGACAGATTTAGTTGACGAAACCACTTTACAGGAATTGGAGAAAAAAATCAATAATATTAAAGAAGGATCGCGGATTATTCGGACTACAAAATCTCAAGTTCCACTTCCTTTAATTATGAGTGTTGGTTTATTTGAATCTGATAAATACTTTGATGACCACACCAAAGAACATGATGATCATTCCCATTGTGAACATGAAGATCATGAACATCATAATCATGATCATTCTCACCATTTAGAAAATGACGGTTTTACATCTATTTCCTTCCAAAGTGATCAACCATTTTCTATTAGAAGATTTCAATATTTTTTAGATAATCAATTACCTACAAATGTCTTCCGTGCTAAGGGAATTATGTGGTTTCAGGAAAGTCCGCAACGTCATATTTTCCATCTTTGCGGTAAACGCTTTACAATTGATGATGATCAATGGAAAAATGAAAATAAAAAGCAAAATCAGTTAGTGCTAATTGGTCAAAATCTAGATAGTGAAACCTTACTCCAGCAGTTAGAAAATTGTCTTTGTGTTCCCTCTAACAGCAAAGGTAAGGGATTTGGAAACCAGTAATTAATTAGCAAATTAGCAAATATTTTCTAAGTTGGGTTACAACAGCGTAACCCAATAAATTTGATCCAAATCCAAATTAAAAATCAGAAATGATCATTGATTTAAAAAAATATTTAAAAAAATGCAATAATATAGAAACGGCTCAGAAACTATCTGAGTTAATCCACGTCATCTCACCTATCAGATACTATTGACAATCCAATCCTATCATGAATAATTCTATCCGTTGGCAATCTAGCACCGCTACATTCATAGCCATAGCCATGACAACAGGTATAGCTATGCCTATACTATCATTTAATCCTGTTTTTGCTCAAGGATTTAATCTCAATCAGTCGCGGACAATTAGTATCCCCGCTAATGTAACTTTACCTGTCACCTACGAAAAGGAGAAAGTTATTGTCAAACCTGGAGAAACATTAGCCTTAACTTTGAAAATAGCCGACAATATAACTGATAGTAACAGAAATATTTTAATTCCTGCTAATACTCAAGTTATCGGTGAATTACAACCAGTAAGATTAAATGGGGTATCTACTAATAATAACCGTCAAGGTGTACGCTTTGTAGCCAGAGAATTAGTATTTCCTTCTGGACAAAGATTACAGATTTTTGCTAACTCTAAAACTATCACCCAAACGGAAACAATTACCAAAGGATCAAGCACTGGCCAAATATTAACAGATGCGGCTATAGGTGCGGGTGCTGCTACTCTGATTTCTTTGGTGACAGGTAACAAGAAAATTGAGGTTTTAGAACCCGTTGGTGGCGCAGCAGCGGGGGCTTTAGCTAGTGTATTATTACGGAAACAAAAAGCCGATGTTTTTGTCCTCAGACCAGAACAAGATTTAGATATTACCCTAACTTCAAATTTGGTGATCACTCGTCAATAGGGAGAAATTCATGGTATATATAGCAATTACCACTCAAGTGAGGTACAAGCAGTGATCATAAAACGCAGATCAGATAGACGCAGATGATTTCATACTTTATTAGACCGGGAAATGCTATATCATGATATAAGTTATCAGAATAAAGCGATTTTTTCCTGAATCATGGTGAGCGATCGCTTTATTTTTATGTTAATCTTTCTATTTGAGAGGATAATGGTATGGCTGTGGGCTTGCAAACCGCTTTAGTAGACAATACTCTCTGATATTTATTTCAGCTTATCTAAAGGATTTTTTCAACAATAGTTTCACCTTTAACCGCCCTAGCTTCTGGATATAAGTAGTGCCACTATGGTACTATAGGTAAAATAAAATTAAACACTTTGATATTCTAAAATCATGAAAGCATCTGCTAAATTTGACTTTGAAGACGAAAAATTTAACGCCCCACCTTCTCAAGTAGTCCCCTGGTGTCAAATGATCAGTCCTCGCTATGGGGAAGAGGGTTTACAAAGTTATGGTTTAGCGATTAAACTTGAAAATGCCCAAGCTGTTGGTTTCAAACCCGATGATAATTGGCAAGAGATACAGCATACCTTTAGTTCTGGAGAAATAGATACAGTATTTATTACGACTACCCCCAGGTTAGTTATAATCCGTCGTGGTCCGTTATCTGTGAAAGACCGAGAAACGGGAATTAAATTAGGAACTTTTAAAGATAATTACGATGCTTTTTTAGCGGATAAACTGAAATTTAAAATCTTTACTCGGCATATAATTTTTTTAGTAAGTGAAGATAAAAAGTTTTTGCACCAATCACCATTACAATTAACTCTGAGTGGTTCAGCTTGTGCTAGTTTTGGGAAAAATTACGCCGAATATCAACAGGGGAGAATTACAGGCGGTTTTGCGGGAGAATTAGAAAAAGCTTATGCTGGCTTTCAAAAGAAACCAGTCACTCCCAAAGGACCATTATTTCATGCCCATGGCATTTATTGTCCGATAATTGAAGCAGAAGAAAGAGGAATTGAACCGAATACAGCCTTAGTAGCTGCAACTGTAGATTATAAACATCCTACAGTAGCAACCTTTACAGATTATATGATTGCTTCAGATTCCCCAGAATCGGAAATCATTCATAAAGCTTTTGAAGAATACAAAGAATTTGGCAAGGAAGTAGTTAAACCAGAAACTTCTAAAGCAGAAATGGCTGGTATTAGCAATTCCTATGTTTACGCAGATGATGATGAACTTGATTATCCACCTTATTAAGAAAGATTGACATACCATACCCCAAGAGGCAGAAAATAAAGTTTTTCTCCGGCCTCTTGGCTATTGCTTACTCTTTCAGTAATAAATAAAATAGTAAACCATTACCGCCAGAAATACCAGCGCGATCGCCAGCTAATTGACCAGAACCCATAAAATAATCAACCCTTCCTGGTCCTTTAATTGCACTACCGGTATCCTGATCTAAAACAAAACGGTTCACTAGACGAGATTCCAATTTGCCACTACTATTAGGGTAGGGAAAAGAATTGACAATTAGTGCCAATGCTCCCGGAGGCATGATATCTTTGTCCGTAGCAATGGAACGTTCAGCAGTTACAGGTATGATAAGACTACCCGTAGCAGGTCTACCGTTAGTTTCCGCAAAGAAAACAAACCTTTCCCAACGTGGTAAATAATTGCTTAACTGTCGGGGATTTTGCTGAAAATAACTAATTAATTTCGGCATAGTTAAGCCAGTAGGGGGTAGTTTACCATCTTTGATCAATTCTTTACCGATACTCGTCCAGGGATAATCCGTTCCTCCAGCATAACCAACAGATGTTCTTTGGCCATTAGTTAATCTAATTTGGGCAGAACCTTGGATATGAATCATGTATGGTTCTAAACGGTTACTAAACCAGAGAATTTCTAAACCCTTTAATCTGCTTCTATTACCTAGTAAACCATTTTTCCCTTCCAAATCAATCCGTTTGGGGTGGGGTTTAGGCCATTTCTGAAAGTCCTTGGGTAGACGATAGAGAGGATACTTATATACAGAAGTCCTGACTCGACTAGCAGTGTACACAGGTTCATAATAAGCTGTGAATTTCACAGTCCCTTGATTATCATTGCCTATAGACTGGTAAAAGACAAACTCCCGACGCACAGCGGCCTGTAATTCTGCTGCTGACTGAGAACTAATTACCAATTCCCGAAATCTTACCAAACTGCGACGTACCCGATCTAAAGTAATTTCTGTAATGGGGTAAGTTTGATAAGCTGCGATCGCTCTATTGCTTTCGAGATAACGTAAACTGTTATCTATAGAGATCAGCAATGCTTGTTTATCTCCTTGTTGACCCCAAAGTTGTTCGTCCCAACCCAAGCAATTTTGAGGAGTACAAACAGTATCTATATCCACCCTTTGTAGCGGTGGTAAAGCTGCGGGTGGTGTTTCTGGAGTAGCTGGAGGGGCTTCTATCGGTTGTGGAATCGAAATTTGGGCGAAAACTGACGAAAATGGATTTATAAAAGCAATTCCCAGAGTGAAAGCCAACAAAGTCAGGTTTTTTTTCATCATCTTTCCATACTCGAATTAAAAACAGGTTCTACCCTAATCCCCAAAATTTTAGACGGACGTATCACCATATATTCTCCCTGAACATTCTTAATCGGTACGTTAATAAAATCATCAGAAGTAGATTTTGGCACAAGTTCACCACTGTACCACCTTTGAAATTCTTGAATAGTAGGAAAACGCACCTCTTCTCGATGTCCACCGTCTAAAAGCAGAAAAACAGCATATTCACTTGCAGTTCTAGGCATAAAATTACATTAATATTTGACTTTTTTATTCAATTTTAGTACAAAGTTATAAACAAACAACAACACCCACATCTACTAGCTTGTTGATTCCCTCTTATTTGTTGACTCTAGCCAGGGATGTACTAATTCTCACTACTACCATAAACAAGTAATGGAAACCAGTGACAGCGCCCCCTGATTTACATTCATCTGAGGGAATATTAGCTTTCGCGTCGGGTGTCGTTGTCTGTGGACGAGACAGATGTGAATTAAACAGCGATTTTACCTCTTGCTTAACTTGTGTTACTTCTCTTTTTTTTCTCTAGCTGTTGTATCTGCCAGGTAAGCCTGATGGGCTTCAATTATTAGGATAACAACTTTAAATTGAATTGGGAATTTTTGTAATTAAAGTTTACAAATTCAAAAAGCGGATATTAGAAAAGTCATCTCAAATTTTTCACCCAACTCAGAATTACCATTCATTCAATGCTGGTAAACTTTTCACTATTCTCACGGTTTCTAAACTGACTCTTACTATTCTCTTGACTAAATCTACTATATAACGGGGATTTTCTGACCAGTGGTTAGGGTCATTAATTATGCCGCTATCTTTATCTTTGGTGACTTTGTACCTTTCCATAATCCATTCTAGGGCTGATTTGCCATTTACTATATATTCGTAGGCTTCTAGGGGGATTTGGGAGAGGGTGATTTTACTATTATAGATGATGATGGTTTTATCTATTCCGTTTTTGTTCTTTCCAAATACCATTTTTTCCACAAGGTAATCTTGAGAATCTAAATATATTTCTGGTGAAAATTCTTTGATTTCATAAGGTTCTATGGTTTCATAGTTGAGATGATATTCTGCTAATTCTCTTCCTGCTTTACTGAATGTCCAAAAGTCTCTTGTGTAGGGAATGCGGGGTAACATTTTTTTCAGGTCTGCTGCAAATCTTTGTTTATATTCTGGGGAGTGGAGGACTCCATAAATGTAATAAAATATGTCTGTTTTGGTGATGGTTTTGTCTTGATATTTTTTCTGGAAGTCTTTTAATATGCTATCGGGGATGTTTTCTTTTTTGGTATATTCTGCTGTGGTTGCTGTTGCAAATAGTTCTCCTAGTTCGCTTTGTTTTTCGTAGGTATATAAGGGGAAACATTGAGTTCCTGCGTGTTGCATATTTAGATCAATTAAGGTATCAACTATTAAAGTAGATTGTTCTTTATTACCTCCTACTCCATTAACACAAATTACTAAATTCTCTAAATTTTGATTAGGAAATATTTTAGGTAATTGTCCAACAAAATCATTAATATCTCTATCAAAAAAACTCCACTGTTTACAATAAGGTCTATATGTTCCTTGTACAATAGATTCAGGTAAAAATCTATGTTCAATAAATTTACCTAAACTGTTTTTTAAACCTCTTGACCAACTTATTTGTTTAGGATCATTATCAATAAATTCTTCTACTTTTTTCTGTCTATCATCAGCATTTGCAATCGTTTTTCCTTTTAAATAATCTTTAAATCTTACAACTTGACTATTATAAAAATCAATCATTCTACTCATATTATCAGTAATTGACTGATGAGAGAAATTATAAGACCATGAATCACGTCTAGTTTCAAATCCTCTTGAATACACATCAAAAATAGTTTTAGTAGTTACATCTTTCTTATCACCTAAAGAAATGAAACTTTCAAAATCATCATTACGTTGATTAATCCAATCATAATTTTCATT
>JBJUHT010000200.1:0-10907 GCA_046070105.1 Dolichospermum sp. | reverse complement strand
TATCTCTAAAAGTAAGGAAAGAAAATCATGAATCCATTAGTTGCTGCTGCTTCCGTTATCGCCGCTGCCCTAGCTGTAGGTTTAGCTGCAATCGGCCCCGGTATTGGTCAAGGTAATGCAGCAGGACAAGCTGTAGAAGGTATTGCTCGTCAACCAGAAGCTGAAGGCAAAATTCGCGGTACATTGCTGTTGAGTTTGGCGTTCATGGAAGCTCTAACCATCTACGGTCTAGTAGTTGCTCTAGTGCTATTGTTTGCTAACCCCTTCGCATAATCACAACTGAGTTCTGACTGCGGGCTTGAGCAGCTAAATCATCACCAAAAGTAGTGAATATTATTCACAAATGATGAAATCACTGGGAAACGCAAGCTATCAGAACTCAGCATTAACATTAATGTAGATAGGAATAAGCAATCATGACACACTGGATCACCTTATTGGCCGTGGAAGAAGTTGCCAAAGAAGGGGGACTGTTTGATCTAGATGCTACTCTGCCGTTAATGGCCATCCAGTTTCTAGTATTAGCCCTGATATTGAACGCAACTCTTTACAAGCCCTTGGGTAATGCAATTGATAGTCGGAATGAATATATCCGTACCAACAATTTAGAAGCCCAAGAACGCTTATCAAAAGCCCAAGCATTAGCCCAGCAATACGAACAAGAGCTTGCTCACAGCAGAAGACAAGCTCAAGGGATTATTGCTCAAGCCCAAGCCGAAGCCCAAAAAATCGCTGCTCAAAACATCGCCGCAGCCCAACAAGAAGCCCAGGTACAGCGGGAAAAAGCAGCTAGTGAAATTGAGCAACAAAAACAACAGGCTCTAGCTGCCTTGGAAACACAAGTAGATGCTCTCAGTCGCCAAATCCTAGAGAAGCTGTTAGGTGCTGATTTAGTAAATCGCCGCTAACTTGTGAAAACGGTCATGGGTCATTATGTGATTAGTAGTCATTAGTTATTGGTATTGAAAACAACTAACAAATGACGACTGACAACGGACAACTGACAAAAAATTTGGAAAATTGGCAGCGCAGTTAGTGGATAAAGAATCATGTCATGGACTTTTTTACTGTTGATGACGGAAGCCAGCGCCGTCGGAGGTGAATTGGCACTAAGCAAGGGAGAAAGTGGGTTTAGTCTAAATACGAATATTTTAGATACTAACCTGATTAACCTGGCTATTATTATTACTGTGTTGGTTGTATTTGGCAGCAAGGTTTTAGGTAATACCTTAAAATCTCGCCGAGAAAATATTGAATCAGCAATTAAGAGTGCAGAGCAGAAGGTAGCAGAAACCGCAGCCAAATTGCAAGAGGCACAGCAAAAGCTGGAACTTGCTCAAGAAGAAGCTCAAAGAATCAAACAAACAGCCGAATTAAACGCCCAGACGGCTAAAGATGCAATTTTAGCCCAATCCGCTGTAGATATTCAACGGATGCAAGAAGCAGGAGCGGCTGATTTGAATTCTGAACTAGAAAGAGTGATCACTCAACTAAGACAAAAAGTAGTCTTACAAGCACTACAAAAAGTTGAAGGAGAACTCAAAGCTGGTATTAGCGACAATGCTCAACAGGCTTTAATTGCTCGTAGCATCGCACAATTAGGAGGCGAGATATGAAAAGTAATGCAGCAGCAGCTGAAATATCCCAGCCTTATGCAGTGGCACTATTGTCCATTGCTCAGTCTCAAAACTTAACAGAAGAGATTGGGACAGATGTCAGAACTTTTCTGGGTTTATTAACAGATAGCCAAGAACTGAATAACTTTTTGGCCAATCCCTTTGTGAAACCAGAAAACAAAAAAAATCTCCTCAAACAATTACTTGGGGATGTAAGCCCATACCTACGTAATTTTTTACTGCTGTTAGTGGACAGAAGACGCATTGCCTTCAGTGAAACAATTTTACAGCAGTATCTAGTGCTATTACGCCAGTTAAATCAAACTGTATTGGCGGAAATTACTTCTGCTGTTCCTCTCACAGAAAGCCAACAGCAAGCAATTACAGAAAAGGTAATTACGCTTACCAAAGCTGCAAAAGTAGAATTAGCTACCAAAATAGACAGCGACTTAATTGGTGGTGTAATTATCAAAGTTGGTTCTCAAGTGATTGACGCTAGTTTGCGTGGTCAACTACGTCGTCTCTCTTTGCGTTTAAGCAGTAACTAAAAAGTTCTGATAAATGTCAGTAGTCATTGGTCAATAGCCAATCAAAACAACTGACAACTAACAACTAACAACTGACAACTGACAAATGAGCATTTCCATTAGACCAGACGAAATCAGCAGCATTATCCAACAACAAATCGAGCAATACGACCAAGAGGTTAAAGTTGCTAACGTTGGTACAGTGTTACAAGTTGGTGACGGGATTGCCCGGATTTATGGCTTAGAAAAAGCTATGGCCGGGGAACTCCTAGAATTTGAAGATGGCACCATTGGTATCGCCCAAAACTTAGAAGAAGATAACGTCGGTGCGGTATTGATGGGTCAAGGTCGGGACATTCAAGAAGGTAGCTCCGTCACCGCTACCGGTAAAATCGCCCAAGTAGCTGTGGGTGAAGCTTTAATTGGTCGGGTTGTAGATGCTTTAGGTCGTCCTCTTGATGGTAAAGGTGATCTCAAAACCACCGAAAGTCGCTTAATTGAATCCCCCGCCCCCGGTATTATCGCTCGTCGCTCCGTCCATGAACCGATGCAAACAGGGATCACCGCTATTGATTCCATGATTCCCGTCGGCCGTGGTCAACGGGAATTAATCATTGGTGACCGACAAACAGGGAAAACAGCGATCGCTATTGATACCATCATTAACCAAAAGGGTGAAGATGTTGTTTGCGTTTATGTAGCTGTCGGTCAAAAAGCTTCCACAGTTGCTAACGTAGTCCAAACTTTACAAGAAAAAGGCGCTATGGACTACACCGTAGTCGTAGCAGCTAACGCCAGTGACCCAGCTACTTTACAATACTTAGCTCCCTACACAGGCGCTAGTATTGCTGAGTATTTCATGTACAAAGGCAAAGCGACCTTAATTATTTACGATGACCTTTCTAAGCAAGCACAGGCTTACCGTCAAATGTCCTTGCTATTGCGTCGTCCACCCGGTCGGGAAGCTTATCCTGGAGATGTATTCTACATCCACTCCCGCTTGTTGGAACGCGCTGCTAAATTGAGCGACGAATTGGGTAAAGGTAGTATGACTGCTTTACCAATTATCGAAACCCAAGCTGGTGACGTATCCGCATATATTCCTACCAATGTAATTTCCATTACTGACGGTCAGATTTTCTTGTCTTCGGACTTGTTTAACTCTGGTATCCGTCCCGCTGTTAACCCCGGTATCTCTGTATCCCGCGTCGGTTCTGCGGCTCAAACCAAAGCCATGAAGAAAGTTGCTGGGAAAATCAAGCTGGAATTGGCTCAGTTTGACGATTTACAAGCTTTCGCTCAATTCGCTTCTGATTTAGATAAAGCCACTCAAGATCAGTTGGCTCGTGGTGCGCGTTTACGGGAATTGTTAAAACAGCCTCAAAACGACCCTCTTTCCGTTGCTGAACAAGTAGCAGTTCTTTACGCTGGTATTAATGGTTATTTAGATGACATTGCAGTTAATCAAGTAACTACCTTTGTTAGAGGTTTACGTGATTACCTCAAGAATGTTAATACTGCTTATTACCAAGGCGTACAAGGCACAAAAGTCCTCGGTGATGCAGAAGAAACTGCTTTGAAAGCAGCACTAACTGAGTTTAAAAAGACCTTCCAAGCAGCAGCGTAAAAATTTTGGATTTTGGATTTTGGATTTTGGATTACATAGGCTTATCCCGAAATTAGATATCAGCCCCTAAAATAGGGGGATTTGATGTTTATTTGCAGATGAGTCTCATCTAAAATCCGAAATTCCGAATCTAAAATCTAAAATCTCAAATCTCAAATCGGATTATGGCTAATCTAAAATCAATACGCGATCGCATTCAGTCGGTCAAAAACACCAAGAAAATCACGGAAGCCATGCGACTGGTAGCAGCGGCCAGAGTCCGTCGCGCTCAAGAACAAGTAATTGCTACCCGTCCCTTTGCTGACCGTTTAGCACAAGTATTATTTGGCTTACAAACCAGACTGCGTTTTGAAGATGTGGACCTACCCCTACTCAAAAAACGTGAGGTTAAATCCGTAGGTCTATTGGTAATTGCAGGCGATCGGGGTTTATGTGGTGGTTATAATAGTAACGTCATCCGTCGCGCTGAAAATCGTGCTAAAGAACTTCAATCTGAAGGTATAGACTATACTTATGTATTAGTCGGACGTAAAGCTACCCAATACTTTCAACGACGGAATCAGCCTATTGATGCTACCTACAGCGGTTTAGAACAAATTCCTACCGCCGCCGAAGCGACAAATATCGCCGATGAACTACTTTCTCTATTCCTTTCCGAAAAAGTAGACCGGATTGAGCTAGTTTATACAAAATTTGTCTCCTTGGTTAGTTCTCGTCCCGTAGTCCAAACCCTTCTCCCTTTGGATACCCAGGGCTTAGAAGCAGCGGATGATGAAATTTTTCGTTTAACTACCCGTGGTGGTCAATTCCAAGTAGAACGGGAAAAGGTAACTAGTACAGTTGCTCCTTTACCCCGCGATATGATTTTTGAACAAGATCCAGTGCAAATTCTGGATTCTCTGTTGCCATTATATCTGAGCAATCAGTTATTACGGGCTTTACAAGAATCAGCAGCTAGTGAACTAGCAGCACGGATGACAGCGATGAGTAACGCTAGTGATAACGCTGGTGAGTTGATTAAAACTCTATCTTTGTCTTACAACAAAGCTCGTCAAGCCGCAATTACCCAGGAACTACTGGAAGTTGTGGGTGGTGCGGAAGCGTTGACTTAATTTGGTGATTGGTGATTGGTGAGTCAGCGCGGTCTTGGGGTTTCCCCCATGAGCGACTGACGAACCCTAAGCCTAAGGGTAATTGGTAGAATCAACCATAACCAATCATCAGTTATTAATAATGATTAAATTTTAATTTATGCTCTATTGTATCTAGCTAGATTACTCTCTAATTTAAATGCAAATATTATCTAATGTTATCATAGATAATATTTGCAATCCTAAATGATTCGTGAGAATTGAACAAGCCTCAAATGCTTATAAAACAAGGATTTTCATCTACGTATTTTCTCATAATTGGGATAGGATTGCTATATTAGTTAAGGGTACAAATTTTGATTAATTAATGCTTGATGCGATCGCATCCTGCTGGAAGTATTAAATATCAATCACTAAAAGAAATGGAAATTAGTGCATCTGAACTCGTGACTCCTGACTCCTGAACTTCTCCTAAAAAATATCCATTCTTATTGCTTAAGAATGGATATTTTTTGAAATATTCCTAAAATCAGGAATAGTTAACTACTTATCTTTCTTCTCAAAACGGGGGGGTTCGCGGAAGGCGATCGCAAAAAAGAGTACACCTATTGCTAGGGTTAAAATCAAGATGTAAGCAACACTTTCCATATTTTTCTGATCCTGCCTGATTGAGCCAGTAATTTTAGTTTACCAAGCCAGGGAAAAAGTACGAAGTAGATATTTTCCACTTCATACCTCATCCAAGTTTTAAGCTTCGTTACGAACACGAGTTGACTTGTCGCCCACTTTTTGGAACAGACCCCATTCAACCTGTTCCTCTTCAATTTCCACACCGGCAAATACATCACGGTAGATAGTTCGTGAACCGTGCCATAGGTGACCAAAGAAGAATAATAAAGCGAACACAGCATGACCGAAAGTAAACCAACCTCTGGGAGAAGTACGGAATACACCGTCAGAATTTAAAGTTTCCCTGTCAAATTCAAATATCTCCCCACCTTGAGCTTTCCGGGCGTACTTCTTAACATCAGCCGGGTCTGTAAAGGTTTGACCATTGAGATCACCACCGTAGAAGGTGACAGTCACGCCAGTTTGTTCAAAGCTGTATTTAGATTCTGCCCGACGGAAGGGGATGTCAGCACGGACAACACCATCTTTATCAGTCAAAATTACGGGGAAAGTTTCAAAGAAGTTAGGTAAACGACGAACTGTTAATTCCCGGCCTTCGGCATCTGTGAACACAGCGTGACCTTGCCAAGATTGGGCAATACCATCACCTTTCACCATTGCGCCTGTACGGAATAGACCACCTTTAGCGGGGCTATTGCCAACGTAATCGTAGAATGCCAATTTTTCAGGAATTTTCGCCCAAGCCTCGGTCAGAGTAGCGCCTTCTGCCACACTAGTTTGCACACGACGCTGAATTTCTTGACGGAAGTAACCTTGATCCCACTGATAGCGGGTAGGTCCAAAAAGTTCAATGGGGGTAGTAGCATTACCGTACCACATAGTTCCAGCGACGACGAAAGCGGCGAAGAATACTGCCGCGATACTGCTGGAAAGTACGGTTTCAATATTACCCATGCGTAGGGCTTTGTAAAGCCTTTCGGGAGGTCTAACTGTGAGGTGGAATAAACCCGCGATAATACCAACTACACCAGCCGCAATGTGGTGAGCAACAACGCCGCCGGGGTTAAAGGGGTTAAACCCAGCCGGACCCCATTCTGGCGCTACTGGCTGAATACTGCCGGTGAGTCCGTAAGCATCAGAGACCCACATTCCTGGACCAAAGAGACCAGTTTGGTGGAAAGCGCCAAAACCAAAACAAAGTAAACCGGATAAGAACAGGTGGATACCAAACATTTTTGGCAAATCTAGAGCCGGTTCACCTGTGCGAGGGTCTCTAAAGAGTTCCAAATCCCAGAAAACCCAGTGCCACACAGCAGCCAAAAATAATAAACCGGAGAGAACAATGTGAGCCGCAGCAACACCTTCAAAAGACCAGAAGCCGGGGTCTACTGCCGTGCCACCTGTTACACTCCAACCACCCCAAGATTCGGTGACACCTAAACGTGCCATGAAGGGAAGTACGAACATCCCTTGCCGCCACATGGGGTTAAGAACTGGATCGCTAGGGTCATAAATGGCTAGTTCATACAGTGCCATTGAACCTGCCCAACCAGCTACTAAAGCTGTGTGCATTAAGTGTACAGAAATCAGCCGACCCGGATCGTTCAGAACGACTGTATGTACTCGATACCAAGGTAGTCCCATTAACTACAAGCCTCCTGGATTGTTATGTTGACAAAGCAATTTTGTGACTAAGGTTTAAAGATGACGGAAATCGCCAATCATTAAAGAATCTGATTTTGATTTTGGCGATTGACGCACTACCATAATTTGATTCTTTTGTCAAGAACTAGCTATGGGAGTGTTTGAGCAATCGCTAAACGAAAATGAGAATATTTTAAAAAGTGTAACTATTGATGGCACGCTTTGCAAGCGTTTCCATCCTTGAGGTTACGGAGTTTGTGGTGGGAATGTCGCTATCAGTCGCCAGAAATGCTGATTATAACCTCATCTATCTGGAAAGCTGAAGTTTTTTAAGTCCACTATTCCAGGATAAAACTAAATTGGGGTTTTACGAGCGGCTGGTACTTGAATAATTACCAGTTTTATTTGAAATAAATCTCAAAAAACTTAGGAAAGCTGAATATACCCAAGAAATAAACCCCAAATTTGGGGTATGATCACAAAACTTACCGCCGTAGACAAGGTAGTTAGGTGAACGAAAACTAAAACTTAGATACACAAAACGCTTCTAGGACTATCCCCGTGGCGTAGCAACTGCTATAATTAGCGATCATTAAGTATGGCAAAACCTTTATTCTAAACTTAGCCTATGTAAAAAAATTTTAATTGCCGAAGATATAGAAGCAAAGTCCTAAAATTGTCTAGAAAAGGTGGTGGCAGTACCGATGGTCTGAATTATAATCGGATGTGCAGCATTGGTTAAATCAAGAATTGCCCAGAAATAGCATGATCATGGAACTTACACAATGAACACCAAAACCAAAATTAACTGTCCTGTTTGCGGGTATCAAGGAATTGATGGTCATATATGTCCTAGTTGTCACACTGATATTTCTCTAATTCTCTCCTTGAAGGAATTACCCCAGCAGCCAAAATCCTGGACAAGAGAAATTGCCATTTTTATGCTGGTGATAGGTATTACTATCGGTGCTGGGGGTAGTTTTTTTTCTTTACAAACGGTTTTCTATACTGCGACTACCCCCAATCATACTCCTAAAGTTGCTAATAGTTTCATACCCAGTCCACAGATAATTACTACTACTCCAAAGAAACCATCTGTACTAGCAACGTATAGTGTAAAATCAGGAGATACTCTCAGTAGTATTGCCGAAAAACTTTGTAATAAACCTACTGATTGGCAATTAATAGTTACGGTGAACCCCGAATTACAAAAGCGGGAAAATAAATTAGATATCAATCAGGTATTAAAAATTCCTAGTAGCTGCAAAGGCAAAAATCCATGAGTATAATTTACAGATTAAAGCAAGCTCAAAAGGCTAAAATTTTCACTCAAAATCAACAATTTGCCATCAATCTTTTACTATATAAATTATTTGTTGTTTCTGAAAATATGGTGATTATTTCTGATGTTTGAAAATCTGCCATAGATACAACAAATTTGATTGTTTTCAGTTTCTAATACCTGTTAGATAATTCGTCTTTATACAAATTAAATGCAGTACAGGTTAGTGTATCATTATCTTTATCTTTTTGCCCATAATGTACCATGGCTACAATTAACGACAACTACCTAAAACTCAAAGCTGGTTATCTGTTTCCTGAAATTGCGCGACGGGTCAATGCCTTTGCACAGGCTAACCCAGATGCTAAAATCATTCGGTTAGGGATTGGTGATGTCACTGAACCGTTACCAGAAGCTTGTCGGACAGCAATGATTAAAGC
This sequence comes from Dolichospermum sp., assembly GCA_046070105.1. Taxonomy (GTDB): domain Bacteria; phylum Cyanobacteriota; class Cyanobacteriia; order Cyanobacteriales; family Nostocaceae; genus Dolichospermum. The sequence goes on along the minus strand of JBJUHT010000200.1, from coordinate 2,050 downwards.
TGTGGAAGATATGGGCGATCGCTCATCTTTTAAAGGATATGGACCAGAACAAGGTTATAATTGGCTCAGGGAGAAAATCGCCACCTACGACTTTCAAGCCAGAGGGGCAGCCATAGAAGCGGATGAAATCTTTATTTCCGACGGTTCTAAATGCGATTCTGGCAACATTTTAGATATTTTTGGCAAAAATAACATCATCGCCGTTACTGACCCAGTATACCCCGTTTACGTAGATACTAACGTCATGGCAGGTAATTCGGGAGATGCGAACGAAAAAGGCGAATATGGTGGTTTAGTTTATTTACCTGTTACTGCTGAAAATAATTTCACAGCGGAAATTCCCAGCCAAAAAGTTGATTTAATTTATCTTTGCTTTCCTAATAATCCCACAGGTGCAACTGCAACGAAAGAACATTTGCAAGCATGGGTAAATTATGCCAAAGCTAACGGTTCAATTATCTTTTTTGATGCTGCTTACGAAGCATTTATTACTGATCCTACCTTACCCCATTCTATTTTTGAAATAGAAGGCGCTAGAGATTGTGCTATTGAATTTCGTTCTTTCTCTAAAAATGCCGGGTTTACTGGAACTCGTTGTGCTTTAACTGTTGTTCCCAAAACCCTCACCGCTCAAGCCGCAGATGGTTCTAATGTCGAACTTTGGAAACTTTGGAATCGTCGTCAGTCTACTAAATTTAATGGCGTTTCTTATATTATTCAAAGAGGTGCAGAAGCGGTTTATTCAGAAGCAGGACAAACACAAATCAAAGCTTTAGTAAACTTCTATTTAGACAATGCTAAAATCATCCGTCAAGAACTCACAAACGCTGGTTTAAATGTTTATGGTGGCGTAAATGCACCTTATGTATGGGTGAAAACTCCCCATGGTTTATCTAGTTGGGAATTTTTTGATAAGTTATTAACAACTGTGAATGTGGTGGGAACTCCCGGTTCTGGTTTCGGTGCTGCGGGTGAAGGTTATTTCCGCATTTCGGCCTTTAATAGTCGGGAAAATGTCGAAGAAGCTATGAAGCGAATTACCGCTAAGTTTACGGTATAATTCAAGTTTAATTATTTGTGGTGGGTCATTCCCACCCTAATTTTGTTAAACTTAATTAATCAATAATAATAATAAATGCTATGAGTGTAGCTATTCCTGTTTTCAAAGCCGTAAGTCAGATACAATTAACACCTGGTAGTACAGTTAATATTCCAGATGTTAGCTGGGAAGAATTTGAAGCGATTTTACAAGAACTGGGAGAAAAAAGAGCTTCACGAGTTGCCTATAATCAAGGTAATTTAGAAATTATGGTCCCTTTACCTGAGCATGAAATTTCCAAAGATCTAATTTCTGATATTGTTAAAATATTGTTGAAAGCTAAAGGGATTAAATATCAACCTTTTGGTTCAACAACTTTCAAAAAACAAGGTATAGCAGGAATTGAACCAGATGCTTGTTTTTATATTCAAAATTATCAACAAATGATTGGTTTGAGGAGGTTACAACCTGATCATCTACCACCAGATTTAGCTATAGAAATTGATGTGACATCAAAAACAACTCTTGATGCTTATGAAGCCATTGGAGTTCCAGAATTATGGATATATGATAGTGGTAAATTGGCTATTTATTTATTGAAAAATGGTAAATATATCAAATCTGATCAAAGTCCTTATTTTGAAGATATAGCTATTACTCAGATTATTCCTAATGTGATCAAAAGGAGTTGGGAAGTAGGCAGTTTTCAGGCTTTAGAAGAATTTGCAGTACAAATATACTCCATAAGTATCAATTTTACTTAACAGCAAATCAAACATCAAAATCTAGAGATTATTTTGTTAATAAGGGTTGATTGAAGTATAATGTTAGTACAACGTCCTGGTAAATCACATCTATTAACTTGTCGGACAATTTTAACAGATCAAGATAAAATTAATATTAAATGTTTTTGTCAGCAAGACGAAGAAATAAGGATAAGTTTAGAATCCTTATTATCTAAATACAGCACTTACCGATGTTATGAGGTACAAAGTCACCCCACCCCCAACC
>JBJUHT010000199.1:0-6505 GCA_046070105.1 Dolichospermum sp. | reverse complement strand
TGATGGGGTGTCGCCGATTGGTCAGAGATTATGAGTTATTACCTGAAACATCAGAGACTTTTATTTACCTTGCCATGATCCGGATCATGGTGAGGCGATTAGCATAAAATTTTACCCCTCAAAACTTTTCAAACACCCTCTTAGATAGAAACCCTGGAACTACAAAGGTTTCGTTAATTTCTTACATTATTGTAAAGTTAACAATACTATCAAACCTTTATGGGTTACACTCTAAATGTCATGTATGAGATATTTTTTTTGGGGGTGCCTTCAATGCATTTTGATAGTAAAAACATGCACATACTTAATCCAACAGACCTTACCCAACACGAAGCTGTAGCTATCAATGAAGAATTTAATTTTGCTAATGCTTTTAATCAGCAGACTCTATCTCCTTCCCAAACAAATATTATTGCCAAACTACCAGAAATATGGTTAAATGCAAAACAAACTAAACAAAAGGATGCAAACGAGAAATTTATAGTAGATTTCTACACTATTCGTGGCTTAAAGAGTGCGTTGCAGCCAAACAACATCATGTTACATTATGCTGCTTCAATTGCCATAATTCATGTTGCTAATTATTTGCGAAAGAAGCGATTTAGTGTGAGTTTAATCGAACCCTGTTTTGATAGCCTTTTCGGTATATTGAAGCATTTAGAAGTACCAACCTATCCTCTGAAAGAAGAACTTCTCCATGATGGTGATAATATCTATGAGAACTTAAAAAAGCATATTCAAACAGATGCAATTTTCCTGGTTGATCCGAATAATCCCACCGGATTTACAACACTAGGTATCAAAAATCAGCAGATTTTTCAAGAAATAGTCAGGTTTTGTAAGGACTACAACAAACTACTGATAATTGATTATTGTTTTGCGAATTTTCTGATGTATGACGATGAAATTAAGTTATACGACACTTATCAGGTATTGAAAGAATCTGGCATCAAGTACATGGCAATTGAAGATACTGGAAAATATTGGCCTATTCAGAATACCAAAGTAGCCATGTTAAAAGTGTCTGATTGTTTATACAAGGAGATTTATGCTATTTATACTGCTTATATCCTCAGCATTTCTCCATTTATTCTCAATCTATTGAATGAATATATTTTAGAGTCGCATCGCAGTCAATTTAGGTCTACCAGATACTTGATCAAACAAAATCACAATATTCTTAAAGAAATACTAAAAGGAACAATTCTACACCTACCAGAGACAATGACAAAAACTTGTGTAGCTTGGTGTAAAATTCAGGATTCCAGTATCAAGTCCACAGAGCTACAGGAATTCCTATTTCAAGCTAAGGGAGTCTATATTTTACCTGGAACTTTCTTTTATTGGAACAGTCCTATAGAAGGTGAGAAATATATCAGAATTGCTTTAGCAAGAGACACAAATAACTTCATACAGGGGATGAAATTATTAAAGGAAGGACTGGAGATATTAAAGTTAGAACAAAGTATCTGGAAAAAAGAAGAATCGCTGATCAAACCTATCAAGTCCCCAGTCTAAAAACTGGAAATAATCGCTAAAGCTGAAAGGATTTTGGGCAACTTAAATTATGCAAGCAAAAGATTTAATATATAACTGGAATCAATCATCAAGCAACAACTTAAAATCTATTAAGCTCTGTGATGAAACCTTGCGAGATGGTTTAGAAGGTGGCGTTAATCGTATTCCCTCCCTTGAGGAAAAGTTGGACTTACTCAGTCTAGCCAACGATTCGGGAATCAACGATGCGATGGTGGGATTTCCTGGGCAGGAAATAGCCTATAAGCAGGCTCTGGCTCTTTGTAAAGGAGCAGAAATGAGAGGATTAGATATCAGATTTGGTTTACTAGGACGCATGGTGGAAGCAGATATCTATGCTATTGAAAGTATTCGTCAGAGTAGTAGTCATCCTGTAATTGCCCATTTATTTATTCCTTGTTCTCCTATCCGTCGTTATGTAGAAAAGTGGGAAGTAGATGAACTAGAAAGACTAACTCGCTTTGGTGTCGGTTTAGCAACTCAACTAGGTTTACCTGTGAATTTTTCTCCTGAAGATACTTCTAGAGCAGAACCAGAAATAGTAGAACGTTTATGTCAGGTGGCAATTGAAGAAGGAGCAACAGAGATTACTATTTGCGATACAGTAGGCTATTTAACTCCCACAGGAACACAGCAAATAGTTCAACATCTGCGACATTTTTTTGATGAAAAAGGTTTCAAAGTTCGCTTAGATTTTCATGGTCATAATGACCGAGGTTTAGCATTAATAAATTCCCTAGCAGCTGTAAATGCGGGGATTGATTGTATCCAAGGGACCATTCTTGGTATTGGGGAACGTGCTGGTAATGCCCCTCTAGATTTAATCATGATTAATCTGCAAATGGAGAATATGGGGAATAATAGAAATTTAGTGTTCCTCAGAGAATACTGTATGGAAGTTGCTAGAGTTTGTCAGTTAGAAATTCCCGATAAATATCCAATTTTTGGAGCAAATAGTTTCCTAACCCAGATGGGAGTTCATGCGTCAGCTATTCTTAAAGCTGAACATCAACATAATAAAGATATAGCGGCTTGTGTTTACTCCGCAGTTGATCCGGGTTTAATTGGGTTGGATTATGGTATTCAGGTTGGTCCCTATAGTGGTCGGGCGAATGTCCGGTTTTTATTGTATCGAAAAGGGATAGAAGTAAGCGACGAAATTGCTGACCAAATCTTAACTAAAGCTCGGACTGAAAACAGAATTCTTAGTACCGATGAACTTTTTACTATAGCAGAAGTAGATAAATATAGTAGAAAATTATAATATTAGTTACTTGCTAAATCACAAGCAAGCACAAATTAAAATTATCTACATAAGGCATTGAATTCACATTTAACTATGAATTTTGTTCTTCATTTTATGCAACAGCTTTTAATCCCTTGCTTAACGCTGTTGATTTCGGGTGCGATCCTTTGGCTATGGGAAATTAAACAACCTTTCCGCGAAATTCAACATTTGCCTATATTTCTCCAAGATATCAAAGAACTACCGATAATCTTTTTGTTTATAGTTCTTTCTGCCAAAATTTATGCTTATGTAAGTGATTTGTTTCTTTTCCCGATTATCGAAACAGTCACTCATTCCCTAGGTTGGACATCAGTTTTAGGTATGCCTTTATGGTTCAGGCTGACTATTGCTATTTTGATTAAAGATTTGATTGCCTATTTTAATCATTGGTTATGGCATCATACTTTTATTTTTTGGCGAACTCATAAATGGCATCATTTGCAAAAGCCTATGTATTGGCTGAAGGGCAATAAAAATTCCTTGATGGCTAAGATTATTGCCAAATGGGATTTTATAGCGTTTCCTATCTTAGGGATTCCTTTGGATATTACCTTTGCTTGTGTGATTGCTTATTCATTTTTTACTTTTTTTGTTCACAGTAATATTCAATGGTTACCTTGGATGAGAACAGTAGAATGGATTTTGGTAACACCAAGATATCATTTAGTACATCATTCTAGTGATATTCAATATCAACATAAAAATCTTGGTGATATATTCACTTTTTGCGATCGCATTTTCGGCACTTATCTAGATCCACAAACTTTCGATCCCAGTGGTGAAGAATTTGGGTTAGATGAGGATGAATCCCTCACAGTTAGGATGATTATCGGTCTTTAACACTTCAAACTTCACAAACAAGCTGGAGTCAGGTTCCCTTTTACTGAAAAATATTCAGCACTTTTATAGGCATAAATACAAGATGACAAATGAGCTAGGTAAATCTCAAAAATGGTGGGCAACTTTAGGTATCGGCACAAGCGCATTCATGATCGCTACGGAATTCTACATAGTCGGTGCTATTATTCCTATACTTGTCGAATACTTTAATACCACATTCGCAATTGCTCAGTGGATAATTTTAATTTACACCCTGTTTCTGACTGTACTGGTACTTGGTGTAGCGCGTTTAGGTGATATCTATAGTAAAAAACTGTTATTTTTAAGCGGTTTGCTGTTATTTACTATCAGTTCACTATTTTGCGGTCTAGCTCCCAATATTGGCTTGTTAATTACCTTTCGAGGACTACAAGGACTCGGTGCTGTATTTGTCTGGGCATTACGTAACGCAATTATTACAGAAATTTTTCCTGAAGAAGATCGCGGGCGTGTCTTGGGTTGGGTGACTGGACTTGCTTCTCTGGGATTGGCTTTGGGTCCAGGACTGGGTGGACTACTGATTAGTTTTGGAGGTTGGCGGTTAGTTTTTTGGGTGAATCTGCCAATTGGGATGATTGCCACTTTCATTGTAGCCCGATATCTCCCCTCTTCAGTTAGTATAGGAGTTCGTAAGAATTTTGATGTCATGGGATTGTTTTTGATGTCTCTTGCACTTAGTTGTTTTGTGTTGGGAATGACAAGAATACAAGAATTAGGCTTCGGCGATCCTTTAGAGGTAATATTAATTGCCTTGTCCATAGTTTTTCTACTGTGTTTTTTACTTTTAGAATCTTCCTTAGAAGAACCAATACTTGATATAAAAATGTTCCGTTTTCCCCGATTCAGCCTCAATTTACTGTTGTTTGCCATGATTTATGCGATCGTTGGTATTATTCAGTTAATCCTCCCTTTATTCCTGGAATTAGGTTTGCGCTATTCCCCCCAAAAGGTCGGCTTGTTACTGACATTATTACCATTGGCATCAGTAATAGTTGCACCAATCGCAGGCTCTATTGCCGACCGTTTTGGGGAACAGATAGTCAGCTTCATTGGCCTTTTATTACTAGAAATTGGCTGCTGGACTGCCAGTAGTTTGAATACCGAGTCAACTACTATCGGCTTTTGTGTCCGAGGCATTCTCATAGAATTGGGGCTAATAATCTCCGTCATCCCCATCAGTAACACAGTTATGGAAACGGTAGAGCGGAAAAAATTAGGGATTGCCTCTGGTTTATTGGCTTTATCAAGATCATTAGGGATCATTATCGGTATGTGCTTATTAAGCACTGTTTTTTCCAGAGTCACTTTCTTTAATGCTCAGTTATTAACTGGCTTTGAGATTACGTCTGTATCCCCCAAAATATTCGATTTGGCTAATGTACCTGTTGCCGCATTAATTATAGGTATAGACACTACTTTCATAGCAATGGCTCTGATTACCTTGTCCTCAATTATGTTGGCAGTTTTTCTCTGGTGGCAATCTACTTGGTATCTCCGGGATCAATCTGCTACTAGTAATCAGGCAATGCCTGAAATTAAAACACAGCAAAATTAGGTTCAAACCTTAACCTTTAAGAGTAACAGCTAATTTGTCCGCAATTGCTGCAATCCAGTTTTCATCTTGTTTAGTGTAACTACGGGGAGCATTTGCACCCAGAATTAAAACCCCTTGTTTACCAATAGGTTGACAAATTACACCTTGTGTGTTCTCTGGTAAATAGTCAAATTCGATTTTCCCTGGGTACAGAGATAAAGCGACTAGAGAAATCGGCCTTTGTGTTTCTAAGACCTTGTTGAGGATTATTCCTGGTACTACTTCAGATTTAGGAGGGAGAATACCGCGACGCAATAAAACTTTACCTTGATAGTAGACTATGAGCGATCGCGTCACTGTATTTGTTAATAATAACCGCGATGCCCAAGCTAATTCTATTTTCGCCGTTTCTGGTAAATCTGCTGCTAAAAAAAATCCCTCTTCTTGGTTTTTGTTGCGGGTCCTTTTCGCTGTTTAGGTAGACTAGGTTTTAGTCCCCGTCCATACCAACTAGTTCCCCTTTTAATGGCACTACGATTAAGTGCAGTTAGACTACTAATAGCTGATGATGTGGGTATTGGTAAAACAATACCTGTTAGAACCGCACCTAGAGAACTTTGCCCTGACCTGGTCTGAGCAGCTGTGGAATTCTCATCAGCGAGTGAGAAAAATTACCAAACAACCCCCTGTCAAAGTTGAGCCTCAACTCCCTATGGATCTATTAGGTGTTTATATCCTACATCCTTACTAGACTGGTTTAGTCGACATTGGATTTGATCTGGATAGTTCCCAGATCCCACTGAGTCCTATAGGAAGGTTACATCCTATAACCTGTCTTAGTTTGTTTGTCATGCGATCGCGCTTCGCACTGGGAAGTGGAATCAATGGAAGGCGATCGCCTATCTGATTCAGGTATTCCTATTGTCTCAGATTTACCCTTTGGTCATGATCAAATGCAGGTTTTACCCGTTGGGGTAAAAGCAACATTAGACGCAGATCAAGGAATATTAGAAATTACGAACCGCATATAAGTTATAGACATCCACAAAGTTAGAGGGTAAAAATTCTATTTTTTGTGTTTTGACCTTGAAACTTTGTTCAGTCAGTATTGTTTTAATTTTATCTAACTTAGAGGGTGTTTGAAAAGTCGGTGAGTGAGTAAAAAAGCTCTCCCAGTGTAAGCTGTGAATAGAAAGAACACAGCACCGAGAGAGTAACATGAGTAAAGCATACCCCAGTAATTTGACTCACGCCCAATATGAATTGTT
>JBJUHT010000198.1:0-2623 GCA_046070105.1 Dolichospermum sp. | reverse complement strand
GTGGTGTGCGTGTGTAGCCCTTTATACTCTTTCTCTTTTGCCCTTTACCCTTCTTTTCTTTACCCTTGTAAGCGTAGTGAAACGGAGCGATCTTAAAAATTTTTTTGGCTTATTACATGATTGGGTCATTTAATCATAAGCTGTTACGCAGCTAAATTGTATAATCTTAATATTCTTAGCTATTGTGGAACAGGCATCTTGCCTGTTAAACTTATGCAAATTAAATGCAGTACAGCTTAATCTGACAATTAAGGGCGGGAAACCCCGCCCCGAAAGTCAATTTTGCTTTCAACACAAGAATTAACTTGAAAGCCTCACCACAAGTATCTTACTTCTTAGCTTCAGCAATGGGAACCCATTCAGTGTGGAAAGTTCCTTCCTTGTCAGTCCGTTTGTAGGTGTGAGCGCCGAAATAGTCCCGTTGTGCTTGAGTTAAGTTTTGAGGTAAACGCTCCCGACGGTAACTATCAAAGTAATCTAGAGAAGCACTAAAAGCAGGAACAGGAATACCCAACTTAGCCGCAGTCACAATTACTTCTCGCCAAGCAGCTTGTCTATCCAGAATTGTTTGCTTAAATTCAGGCGCTAACAACAAGTTAGGTAAAGCTGGATTTTCGTCAAAAGCCTTCTTAATCTTATTCAAGAAACCAGCGCGAATAATACAACCACCCTTCCAAATTCGAGCCATTTCGCCCAAATTCAATTCCCAATTGTAAGTTTTAGAAGCTGTAGATAACAGCGCCATACCTTGAGCATAGGAGCAGATTTTGGAACAATAAAGAGCATCCCGGACCATGTTCACAAAAGCGCCAATATCGCCACCATACTTAGCATTAGGTCCAGTGATTTGCTTAGAAGCAGCAATGCGTTCATCTCTAATAGAAGACAGAATCCGAGAATTTACTGCTGCTGTAATTGTCGGAATCGCTACACCCAATTCTAAAGCGGTTTGTACAGTCCAACGACCAGTACCCTTTTGACCCGCAGCGTCAACAATTAAATCAACGAGGGGAATTTTGGTTTCTGGGTCAACATAGGGGAAAATATTCGCTGTAATCTCAATCAAAAATGAATTGAGTTCGTCCGTTGTATTCCATTGAGAAAATACCTCATGGAGTTGTGCTGCATTTAAACCAGCCACATTTTTCAGTAAATCGTACGCTTCTGCAATTAACTGCATATCACCGTACTCAATACCGTTGTGAACCATTTTCACATAATGTCCAGAACCACCAGGACCAATGTAGGTAACACAAGGACCATCATCAACTTGAGCCGCGATTTTGTTAAAAATCGGGGATAGGTACTCATAGGAGCTTTTTGTTCCACCGGGCATGAGAGAAGGACCATTTAAAGCTCCTTCTTCACCACCACTCACACCCATACCAATATAACGTAAACCAGTGGGTTCTAATTCTTGAGTGCGTCTTTCTGTATCTTCAAACCAAGAATTACCACCGTCAATAATAATATCACCCTCTTGTAGTAAAGGCTTAAGCTGTTGAATTACCGCATCAACAGGCTTACCAGCTTGTACCATGACCAAAATTTTCCGAGGACGTTCCAATGAGGCGACAAATTGTTCTAGGCTAAAAGCAGCCCTAACGTTCCGTCCTTGGGCGCGGTACGCCATAAAGGCATCGGTTTTTTCACGAGAGCGGTTGTAAACTGCAATTGGAAAGCCATTTCTTTCAACGTTAAGAGCGATATTTTCGCCCATAACAGCTAATCCAATCACACCAAAGCTTTGTAGTGTCATAGTTTGTCTTCAAATCTCTTGTTTGGGTTTTGCTCTTTCTCTTGCAGATCCTTTCTCTTTAAGGGTAGTCCGAGATTTTCGCTTCTCTCCTAAAGAAGATATTAAGAGTTTCTCAAGAATTTCCCAAAATTATGACGAATATCAATAATTATTTTCATTTTGTATTTAAGTCAACAAATTAGTGACAAATTAGTGACAAAACTTGCAAAATTAAAATACATAGCGGAAGGATAGGCAAGAGGCAAGAGGCAATAAAAATAGGCAATAAAAATTAAATATCCTTATCCTATTATCCTATCCCCTATTTTCTTTATTATCTTTTCCCTGTTCCCTGTTCCCTGTCCCCTGTTCCCTGTTCCCTGTCCCCTTTCTTCCATAAAATACAAGGAGTATTAAAAAATGCTGGCCTATTTTATAGCGTTGGTAGTCGCTTGTGGTAGTTTAGCCATTTATCTATCAGCTTTCTTTTTTCCAGAAATCCATCGCCAGAATGATTTTATCTGGAGTGGGGTTGGGCTATTCTATGCTTTGGTACTCTGGATTTTTGCACCTGGAATTACTGGAGGGCTGTTACTGGGTCATATAGCTAGTGTGGCACTGTTGGTATGGTTTGTGGCAGAAACTCTCTCATTACGGAGACAGTTAGCCCCCGAAGGACAGCAAACTCCTTTACCCAGTCCTGAGCTAATTAAAATTAGTTTCCAAGAACAAATGTCAAAGTTTTCTGTGAAAGAGAAATTTCGACAATTATCTGGTTTCATTGGTAGTGTGTTTAGTGGTGCAAAAGGAAAGCTACCACAGACTGTGAATCAACAGCCAGTTGTCAAAACTACTGAACAGATTTTACAGACAGGTACAACTCAA
>JBJUHT010000197.1:0-2766 GCA_046070105.1 Dolichospermum sp. | reverse complement strand
GATGTATTACTAGAAGTACCACCACTACAAGAAGTAATCATTAAACAAATAATTACGGTCACAAAAATTCTCTGAGTAGATAAAACAGATGACATAGATTGAACTTAAAATTTTTACAACTAGGGATATAGAGAAGACGGAAAAAACTAACCCACGGCTACTTTAAAAGTAACGATTAAACACGATCACAATAAAATAAGTATTCATCATAACTAGATCTACAAGATGCTGTTAGAAACAAGCCACTAAGTGGATTTTCTATATACAGAATATCCCTTTTTTCTACTAGTGGGAACGTCAACTAAAGATGCTTTAAGTAATGACGAGGTGTTTTATTTATGTTTTCAGTATACCAACTTAAAATGTTTTGTCAATAGGCTTCAGAAAAATTATGTACTTTCATCCACAAAAAATACATGATCATTTTAATAGTAAACCTTTAGATTTTGATAACTGAAATGAATAAAAATCTTAGAAACCAACTCGCATTAGAGCAACTCAAAAACTACGGAATTGATATCCCCAAAAAATACCAAAAATACATCATAGCTTATCCATATCAAGATGATATTTTCCCTATATTTTTGGGTGACGACGGGGGATATGATTACTTTGAATGTGAATTACCAATATGTAGAAATGGGGACTTAATCAAAGTTGGGGTGAGATACGATACTCAAGATTTTGATAACTGCTCAGTTGTAGGAATGAAGCTAAACGGATATTTTAAAACAAGGTGGATCATCACCATAGATGATCGGGAATTTGGGGAGCAGGAATTAATGGTTTATGAGTTTTTGAGCGTTGCTTTTTAGGTAGCAATCGCATTAATAAATCTCCTACAAAATAGGGGATTTATTATTATTAATTATTGATTCTTAACCCACGGACAATCTTTACAACCGGAAACAGGGGAATCTGTATTAATAAAGGTTCTGAAGCTTCCTTTGTGGAGAAAAAAGATAAACCTGTTTTTCTCAATAAAATTAATTTCGTTCACATCCTATACCATCGTTATCTCTATCAAACCCATGAGGATCAGGTTGTTTAACTGTAAATCGTCTGTAAGGGATATCACCACAATCTAAATCAGGTGAATTTGGTGGTAAACAAAAATCAGGATATGACGGGTCACACTGCTTTTGTGTAGACTGTTTAACAGGTGTAGATACAGCTTTTTTTTATTTTCTAAAATCCCAAGGCATAACGGGCTTGGGTTGATTCCAAAATCCTAGTTTCTTTGTTTTAGCAATATTTTCTAACTCCAAAAATTTATCTTGAGTATCATTACAACCTGATAAATATTCTTTATAAACAACGGCTTGACCCTCTTGAACTATAGTTAAATTAATAGAAGTATTGCCAATATAAATTTCTCCTACAGTACGTTTATATTTGTCTGTTGCCACAGTTCTAAGCTTTATTGATTGTCCAACTGGTAATAGTTGTTTAAGTCTATCTGCTGACTGTTTACCCCAAGGTGTTTGTTTCATCTCAGGTGCATCTATACAAGCCAGTCGAATAGTAACTTTCTTACTTCCAAAGTTGGCTTTTATAGTGTCACCGTCCCCTACTGATATCACAGTTCCGGTGAATAGTTTAGTATTGTTAGCAGAAACAGAACCAACTTGAATCAATAGCAAAGCCGCAGTTAGGGTAAAATATTTTAGTATCATTTATTACTGAAATTATTGTATATACTTGGGATAGCAGACGTAATAATAGATTACCATGAGTGATGACAAATATTTATACCCAATACCATCAAACGTACAAATAGAGGCGCTAATCTTCACCAATAACCAAATATTGATGGTTTTTTATACTGCGGCTCATGCTTGGGAATTTAGAATCATTAGCTCAGATGGTTGGGTTTATGGCAAGAAGGGGATTTATTACACAGCAGACGCGGCATTAAAAGTGGCTAGGGAATGGGTACGAACCTGATATCACTATTGCTACAAGAATCAATTAGAAGTTTTTATAAAAAGTGATTCAGGTATTGAAAAAATGTTATCAGAAGAATTACTGGTTAATGGTTTAGCAAAAATTAAAACAGATAATTGTCCTAATCAATCTAGTTTAGAAACTGCGGAAAACATTGCTAAACAGAAAAAAGTCGGATTGTGGAAATAAAAAACACCCCTAACCAATCAGCTAGGGGTATTCTTAACAAAACTGTACATCATGTCCTATTTTGCAGGTATCCCGGCGGGTATCTATTTCGGATCAATGATTTTATAACCTTTGCTCTCACCACCTGACAACACAAAACCAGCACCTCTTAATACTGCGGCCGTCTTTCTAATTATGCTGCCCTTATAGCTTTATCAAACAATTCCCCCATCTTGATCACCCTCTCATCCCCTGCACCCTTTTTAATGGACTTTCTAAAAACCTCTAAAAAATTCTCTCTCAGGGTAAGTAATTGTTCATTGGGGACGGGGGACTGATTAAATTGTTGGATTAGGCTTTGGTTGTCGGCTGTCAGTTGATTTATTTGGGTGAGATGGCGATCGCACTCGGTTCTTAATTCCTCTAATTGCTTATCACGGTTATCTACCGTATTAGTTAACTCTGTTACTTGATTAGTTAACCCCTCAATGGTAGTAGTTAACTGTTTATTTTCTTCCCTCAGTTGCACCAGTTCACTGTTACGGTTGTCTACTATATTAGTTAACTCATTCACTCGATTAGTTAACTTATCTAACTCATTAGTTAACTCTACTAATTTACTATTTTTGCTATCTAACTCATTAGTTAACT
>JBJUHT010000196.1:0-8307 GCA_046070105.1 Dolichospermum sp. | reverse complement strand
CCACCGGAAATCTGGTCAAAACTGAAACCTTTAGCCAGACAAATGCGGACAGAACCCACATTAGCAGAAAAGCAACTTTGGCAAAGATTAAAAAATAAGCAACTACTGGGTTTTAAGTTTCGTCGTCAGCAGGTGATTGATAGATTTATAGTTGACTTTTATTGTCACGAAGTCAAATTAGTAATTGAAGTAGATGGAGAAATTCACAATTATACTCAAGTAGAAGATGCTATTCGAGAAGAGTTTTTAGAGTCTTTGGGTTTGCGGGTGGTGAGGTTTAAGAATGAGGATGTTTTGTTCAGGATAGAGGGGGTTTTGGAGGAGATTGTCCAGTGGTTAAAACCCCACCCCTAGCCCCTCCCCGCAAGCGAGGAGGGAAGAGAGAAATTGAATATGCTTTAGCTAGATTTCCAGGCACAATAAAAAAATAGCAAACGGAGAAGGTATCTATGGAAATTGCACCACATATCAGCGTAGATAGTGGTATCCACCACGGTACACCTGTTATTACCGAGACTCGCGTTCCTATTTCCATCATTATTGGCTCTCTCGCTGGTGGCATGAGCAAGGAGGAAGTCATATAAGAATACGAACTCAGTAAAACCCAAGTTGAAGCTGCTCTCAGTTACGCTGGGGCAGGAGTTTTTCCCCATTACCAATTACCAATTACCAATTACCAATTACCAATGACCACTAAACCCCGTGATGTACAAATATTGCCTATTGGTACAGATACCATAATATTGCGATCGCGCAGTTGGGCCAGATTAAGATTTGAAATTGAATATGCTTTAGCTAAGGGAACAACGGCTAATTCTTATCTCATCCAAGGCGATAAAAATGCCCTTATTGACCCCCCTGGCGAAACTTTTACCGAAATCTACCTCCAAGCCTTACAACAGCGTTTTAACGTCAAAAATCTCGATTATGTAATTCTTGGTCACGTTAACCCTAACCGGGCTGCGACGTTAAAAGCTTTACTGGAAATTGCTCCCCAAATTACCTTTGTTTGTTCTAACCCAGGGGCGATAAATTTACGCGCTGCTTTGGAAAATCAGGATTTATCAATTCTGGTCATGCGGGGGGAAGATACCCTCGATTTAGGTAAAGGACACCATTTACAATTTATTCCCACTCCTAACCCCCGTTACGCTGACGAACTTTGTACCTGGGACCAGCAAACAGAAATATTATTTTCTGATAAACTATTTGGGGCGCATATTTGCTCAGATCAGGTTTTTGATGAAGGTTGGGAGGTGTTTAATGAGGATAGACGCTATTATTTTGACTGTTTAATGGCACCTCACTCTAAACAAGTCGCAACAGCTTTAGAGAAGTTGGCAGATTTACCAGTGCGAATGTACGCTACGGGTCACGGTCCAATTGTCCGCTATGGTTTAATTGAGATTACCAAAGGTTACAAAGAATGGACTAAACAGCAAACTTCCGCTGATATCAACGTAGCTTTAATTTATGCCTCAGCTTATGGTAATACTGCAACTTTAGCACAGGCGATCGCACGCGGTATCACTAAGGCTGGTGTCAGTGTCGAGGCCATTAACTGCGAATTTACCGAACCCGAAGAAATCAAAGCTGCTGTGGAAAAATCCGCTGGTTTTGTCATAGGTTCTCCCACCTTAGGTGGACACGCACCCACACCGGTGCAAACAGCTTTAGGAATTGTCCTCTCTACTGCGACTAATAATAAATTAGCTGGGGTTTTCGGTTCTTTTGGTTGGAGTGGGGAAGCGGTTGATTTAATTGAAGGTAAACTTAAAGACGCAGGATACAGATTTGGTTTTGATACCATTCGCGTCAAATTCAAGCCCAATGAAGTCACCTTACAAACCTGCGAAGAAGCGGGAACTGATTTTGCTCAAGCATTGAAAAAAGCGGCGAAAAGATTAGTTGTGGCTAAACAACCTGCTACAAATGTAGAACAAGCAGTAGGGCGCATAGTTGGGTCTTTGTGTGTAGTTACAGCAACCGAAGGAGATGTTAAAACGGGAATGTTAGCTTCTTGGGTGACACAAGCTAGTTTTAATCCGCCTGGTTTAACTATTGCGGTTGCTAAGGACCGGGCTATGGAAAATATGACTCACACCAATAACAAATTTGTCGTTAACATTTTAGCGGAAGGGAAGGAAATCCGTAAGCAGTTTATGAAGGTTTATGCTCCCGGACAAGATAGATTTGCGGGTTTAGACATTCAAGAAGCCAACAATGGTGGTATTATTATCAATGGAGCTTTGGCTTATCTAGAATGTTCTGTGCAAAGTCGCATGGAAGCTGGTGATCATTGGTTAGTTTATGCCACTGTTGATGATGGTAAAGTCTTAAATCAAGATGGTGTCACAGCGATACATCATCGCAAATCAGCGAGTTATTATTAACACCTTACGTCTTAGCCCCTCTAGGATTAGATAGAGGGGTAATTTTTTTACGCTATGATGTAAAACGTCTGTCCATATTTTTGATCACTTTAAATAATGCTTGATTTTCAACCATTAGAACCTCAAATACCAAATCATCAAACACAAAATATTCAAATTGAATATATTAACACCCAACTATACCAGCACTTTGCTGATATATTCTGCATAGAAGATGTTCTCAACCGCAAGATTGTTAGTTTTCAGGCTAATAAACTTAAACCTATTTACCGATGGTACAAATATAAAGAAGCTTTTTCTGCTTCATTGGTAGAATATTTACTAGATAAATATATAATCGAATCTGGCGAAATATTAGACCCTTTTGCTGGTAGTGGAACAACTTTATTTGCAGCTAGTAATATAGGATTAAATGCTGATGGAATTGAATTACTGCCTATTGGAAAAGAAATTATAAATACTAGGCTCATCTTAGAACAAGAATTTACAGCAGATGATTTCACAAAAATTTTATATTGGTCTAAAAATTGTCCTTGGGAGAAATCAAAGACTCAACAAAATATTCAAGAAATAAAAATTACGACAGGTGCATATCCTCAAGAGACATTAAACGAAATTCAAAAATATATCGGTGCTTACCAAAATGAAAATTGCAGAGTCAAGCAAGTATTACAATTTGCACTATTATGTGTTTTGGAAGCAATTAGTTACACTCGCAAAGATGGGCAATATTTACGTTGGGATTATCGTTCTAGTCGTCAACAAGGTAATATACCTTTTAACAAAGGAGAAATTCTCAGCTTTAAACAGGCAATTAGTATTAAAATTACGGAAATTTTAGCAGATATTCAAACTGGTAGTCAACAAGGTGAACTTTTTCCCAGTAAAACTAAACAAGGTGGGATTCGTTTGTTTACAGGTTCTAGCTTAGATGTAATGCCACAATTGCCAAATTCTTATTATGATGTAATTCTTACTTCTCCTCCTTATTGCAACCGTTATGATTACACTAGAACTTATGCTTTAGAACTCGCTTTGTTAGGAGTAGGACAAGAGGAAATAGTCAATTTTAGACAACAAATGTTAAGTTGTACAGTTGAGAATAGACCGAAAGATCTATTAGCAATTAATTCTCAATGGTCAAATGCTATTTTGGCTACAGATAAACAGAAATTACTCCAAGTTATTTTGCAATATTTGGAAGAACAAAAATCCAAAAAACAATTAAATAATAATAGTATTCCGAGAATGGTAAAAGGTTATTTTTATGAAATGGCTTGCATAATTTATGAATGTTATCGAGTCATGAAACCACAAGGGCTGATGTTTATGATTAATGATAATGTGCGTTATGCTGGTGTGAGTATTTCAGTGGATATGATTTTATCGAATATAGCTGAGTATCTGGGATTTAAAGTAGAAAATATTTTAGTTTTACCCAATACTAAAGGCAATAGTAGCCAGCAAATGGGGCTACATGGACGTGATGCACTGAGAAAGTGCGTTTATGTTTGGAGAAAAGTTTAATTTCATCAAATTAAGGTAATTAAAATTGGCATATAAAAATCATTTAAATACAGGTCTTGATTTAGTAACAGCTTATGAAAAAACTAGAGCTGGTTTTGTTGCTTTAGCTATTGAAAGAAACCGTCGGGCTACACCATTGATTGATCAAGCAAGAGTATTAAAAACTATTGCTTCTCAAGTTAATAGTCCTGCTGATTTAATTAATCTGGTAGAAATACAACCTGCTTTATTAGCTGCATCTGGAATTTCTGATAAAGCGAGAGGTTATTTACAGCCACAGGATAAAATACAAGCTATCCAAGGATTAATTAAGGAGTTTTTAGAACCAGCAGGTTCAGATTTTATAGAAGAATTAGTTTATAGATTTTTGTTAACAAGAGGAGATACGCTAGGTGGTTCAATGAGAAATGTGGGTGGAGTGTTAGCACAGCGTAAATTCACTCGCGCAATTTTGGCTAATCTTGCACTTGCTAATATTTCTTATTATTGGTTACATTCTACAACTAAAACATGGATTCCGATGACAGAAGAAGATGCAGGAATAGATTTATATGTGAAGGGTTTAAGTTGGTCTATTGGCAACAAAAATAGAACAATAATTTATAATATTACAGTTCCTTTAGTGAAAAGTAATATTGATGTTTGTCTTTTCAACTGTGGTTATCAACAAATTTCTCCAACAATTTATAAAATTCCCAATCTTTATATTACACTGGGAGAATTAAAAGGAGGAATTGATCCTGCTGGTGCTGATGAACACTGGAAAACAGCGAAAACTGCTTTATCTCGAATATGGAAGGCATTTTCTCAAGTTGATTTGTCACCACATACATTTTTCATTGGTGCAGCTATTGAAAAACGTATGGCTGAAGAAATATGGAATAATTTAGAATCTGGTAAATTGAGCAATGCTGCTAATATGACAAATGATACTCAGGTTGACTCGATCTGTCACTGGTTAATCAGTTTATAGGATTTCCCAGAATACAAGCCATTTTATCCGATCTTGTCCTGCCACTTGAGGCAGAGCCTTATCAACTGCATTCCTAGTCAGAGACTAGGAACAAGAGCAAGGTTTAATCAAAATTACCAGCTTTAAAAATTTGTTCAGCAGTCAACTTTAATTCTGGGAAAGTTGATGATAGGATCAATTCACTACCTGTAAATTGACTAACTTGGTATTCTCCCTCTATCAGTTCATGAATGGAAATAGTTGGTTGTTTAGGATTACCAATAAACCTTTTACTTCCCAGCGCTAAATAATCCACAATCCAATATTCAGGAATACCTAATTTTTCATAATCTCCCAGTTTTTTATAATAATCATCTTGCCAATTTGTACTCACAACTTCAATAACTAAAGGAATAGAATCAGGCTCAGAAATTACTGCTGATTTTCTCCAGTTTGGGTCATTGGCTAGAATGTTTCTATTGATTACTAACACATCTGGTAAATAACTAGATTCGCTTCCTGGTGGTTTAACAAAAGTAGTTTTTGGGATTCCATAAGGTAGATTCAAGCGTAAATACTCAGCCGTGATTCTCTCAGCTAAAAAGCAAATAATATCTTCATGAAAACCTACGGGTGGATTCATTTCAACTATTACTCCATCATGTAATTCATAGCGTCCCTTATCAGGTAGCCATTCTATAAATTCTGCAAAAGTTACTATTTTTGGTAAGGCTTGAAGCATAATTTACTTACCTTTGTAAATTCAAAATTCTTCAAATTGCAGCGACTCCTAGAGGAAAGGAGGGTTGTAAGCAAGTAGAAATAAATCTAATCTCATTATTATATTGTGTATATACAACCACTAATATTTGACTAAAAGCATCCATTTTCCAAATTTAACCATGTTTTATTTTAGTTATTTTAGTTATTTTAGAATTGCTCGTTCCCGATTTTATCATTGAACTTAAGTAGGCGGGCGTTAAAAATTGTCGTTGGGGCAAGGGAACAGGTTTTCGACAACTTTACTTTTTGTTACTTATGTCGGTTTTTTTCCGTTCATCTACTTAGATCAAAAACCGATAGACTCAAAACTGTTAGTTGACCCCCAAAATCATTTAATTTCCCGTATTGCTTTCTGGAGAGGAGGTATTACCAGCATTTGAATTTTCAGTTGAGAAAATTAATAGCAAAAAATTACCTATTCCGCTAACGAAATAGGTAATTTTTTTAACATTTAATCACTAAAAGACTTAGCTAAATCTTGCTTAGTAACGATTATTACGTGAACCGCCGCCGCCACCGTAGCCGCCACGTCCACCGCCACCGCCAAAAGAACCTCTGTCTTCTTTGGGTTTCGCCTTGTTCACTTTTAAGTCACGTCCCATCCATTCTGCACCATCAAGAGCTTCAATAGCGGCAGTTTCTTCAGCTTCAGTACCCATTTCCACAAAACCAAAGCCGCGCAAGCGACCTGTCTCACGGTCTGTAGGAAGTTGAACACGCTTCACTTCACCGTACTCTTTGAAAACTTGAGTGAGAGCATCTTGTGTAACTTCGTAAGAGAGGTTACCCACGTAAATTGACATAGAATATTTCCAAAATCATAAGATTGTAGAGATTTAGATTTCGGAGAGAAGTCTGTATATACCAAAAGGGAAAGCCTGTCAATACTAACAACAAACATTACTTACTGCCGAATTAATTTCCACTCCCTCATCATTACACAAAAAATCTTAATCGTGCAAAGAAGTTTAAAAAATGTTATAAAAAGTAATATTTACTATTTATGAGTAGCCATTAATTAATTTTTCCCCCCGGCAACTCAACCTTAAACCTAAGCTTATCGCGGCTTTTACAAATATTGACCAATCTCAAATATTCAGCAGCACTGAAAATAATGATGATCATGGTGCAATATTTACTACTAATGATTTTAATTTATTCCTTAAATACTGAATTATTGCCTTGATTTCGCCAACAAACAGTTTAACACAGGGGTTTAGGATTGGTTGACACTTGCGCGTCTTTAGTAACGGAAGTATCAAAACTTTGTTGAAACTATTATAAGTAGGGTTTGCTAAAAAAGTTGTCTGTGGAGGTAGGCAAAGTTATCCAAAAATTCCCCTATTTTAAGCCTTATTTAGATTTTGCGCTTTTACCTAATTGTAATGCTTTTTATCTGAATCCTTTATTATTGAGAGCAGGTTCTCGCGTTGATCTCCATATTGATCAGTCTTTGCGTTCCTATTGTAAAACTGTTGAACCTCCCGCATTTGTAAGCGTGCTTTATGTGCCTGTATCAGAGGATATGCAAGGGGGAGAATTAGTGCTAAAATCGCAAAAACGCCAAGTTGGACAAATTAAACCCCAAACCAATTGTTTAATTTATTTTCAGGGTGATTTAACTTATTCTGTGAATGCAGTTACAACTGTGGGAAATCGGTTAAGTCTTGTGTGTGAACAGTATAGTTTGAGTGAAGATGAACTTGAGGAAATACCCCAGTTTACATTAGAGTCTAGGGTTAATCAAGGGAATGGGAAAAAACAAAGGAAATAGGTTATAATGTCAATAATTTATATATTGTTTAAATTATGAAAATTATTTCACTGCGACTCAAGAATAATTTTTTAGGCTGGGATTTTGATGAAATTGACTTTTCATCAAATTTAACTCTTTTAGTAGGTGTTTCTGGTGCGGGTAAAACTCAAATTCTGCGTGCGATTACTGATTTAAGCCGTATTGCCAATGGAAAAGCTATCAATGGTTTGGAATGGGAAATAAAATTTTCTACTGTTCAGGGTAATGAATTTGTTTGGGAAGGTAGTTTTGATGCTCTTGAAGCTGATAAACTGACTTTTGATGATAAAGATGAAAAAGAAAAACCATCATTACTTCATGAAAAACTGACTTTACACAATGATGTTTTAATTGAACGTCATCAAGAAACAATAAAGTTTAAAGATCAACAAATGCCTAAGCTTTCCTCACATCAATCAATGATATATATCTTGAAGGAAGAAAGCGATATTAAGGACGCTTATGATGCTTTGAATAGAATTAAATACCGCGATCAAACAAGAAACGGTATGTATAAAATGCCAGATAAACCTTTGCATCTTCTCAGCAGTAAGTATAAAACATTAGATAGTATAGTTAATAGTGGTGAAGATATTATAACTAAACTATATTTAACCTATTTCCATAAATTAAGTGTTTTTGATAAAATTAGATTAAGTTTCATTAATATTTTTCAACAAATAGAAGACATTAAAATTGAACTTTTTGACAGAAACGATCTTCCAAAAAGTGTTTTTATTCCTTATATTTTTATTAAAGAAAAGTCTGTGCCAAAATGGATTAGAGAGGATAGGATGTCTTCAGGTATGTTGAGGACACTTATTCATCTTAGTGAAATTTACCTTTCAAATCCAGGA
>JBJUHT010000195.1:0-3035 GCA_046070105.1 Dolichospermum sp. | reverse complement strand
CCCTCATATATAAAATGCCGCCAATAGTGGATAGAGTAGCATCAGCTAACAAAGCCCACCAAAAATCTTTCCCGATGGCAGGTACTGGGTTAGGTGATAATAACAGCCAAGGAATATAAATAATTAGAGTAAATGCCCTTAATGCCCAGGCAACTAAATACTCATCTAAGGGTTGATTGCCTTTATTGGTAACAACTTTACTCAAGACATCTCGCAGAGATTCAAAGGTAGCAGCCGCCAGTGAGAAGTATAGCCAAGTCATGGAGTTGCAAGGATTAACAAATATTGGATAGTGGGATGTATAATAGACATCTTATAGGAATTACATAGGAAGTTTTCAGAACCTTGTAAAGACGTTGTATACAACCTCTCTACATCAATTACCACAAGATGTCTAATAATTGGTATTGGGTTTTCTTTGTAAACTCAACCTAAAAGTTTTTAAATATCCTCTTAGGTTGAGATCAAGGGCATTGCATAAATGCGGGATGTTTTTTGTGTGTAGAGCCGAGAATCCCTACATAAGGAACGTCTCTACAAGGGGTTTGAATATATGCAATATTGTTTTCATCCCCAAAATCAGCAACACCAGATCAAGAAATATGAGGGTGATTTGGGTTAAACTTTCGGCAATTAGATAAAGAAGCTACTAACAGTAATATTACCCAAAACTGGTAATGTACCAGTATATCCTGTGATATTCACCAATAGGTCATTGCTGGATTGGAAACCAGCCACACCATCATTAATCACTAAATAAGTCCCCGCAATACTGGTAGTTGTGACATTAACTAAAGCTGCACTATTTACCCCTAAAGCCTGATTGCCAGTTAATGCTCCGTCAGCATCAGTAAATACACTATTGAACACATTTACTAAGGTAGTGGATGTACTATTGGCAGCACGAGTAAAGTTGGTAGGAGCATTCATAGCTACACCAGAGGATGTCAACAGGTCAATTTTATCGGCACCGATAGAAAAGTCGGTAATTCGGTCTGGTGCGCTCGCTAGAGACTGTCCGAATCGAAAAGTAAAAATATCCGAACCATCTAAACCAGTAAGGGTGTCTGTCCCCAAGCCCCCATCAATGTAGTCATTCCCCTCTGTGCCGATAAGGGAATCATTACCGCTATTACCGATAATGGAAATCGATTGGGTGGAGGGGATGCTTACTACGAAACCTTGCTCGATTCTAGGATCAGTTAATTGATCTACGGTTAAAAACTTCCCGTTATTACTATTATCGTAAAGCGATATATATCCTATCTTCCATGTTCCCGTTTCCGATAAAGCAGGTAGGGTCAAGGTTTTTTTGTAAACGCCATTGACTCCATCACCAGATACTCGATCATAGTCAGCCCATATTGTGTTGCCGAGAGTTTGTTTACCCGAGGGACTGACGAAAGTTATGCCGAGGTATTGTAATCCAGAGAGGTTGTCTGTTACCTGTACTGTTATCTCTACATCAGCACTGTTTTTAGAAGCATCGATCTGTTTAGGATTGATGGTCAGGCTAACTATATCAGGAGAGATAGTATCACTAATTCCTGTCACTTCAAAATCTAAGTCGAAACCCGAACCGATCAAGTCTATGCCAGTTAAGGAGCGGCTTTTATCTGACTTATCATAGAGATAAATATCTCGAAGCCGCCAAGTCCCCGTTTCTGAAAAACGAGGTAGGGTCAGAGATGTTTGGTAGGTTCCATTAAGTCCATTGCCAGAAATACGATCGTAATCATAAATAGTAGTGGAAATACTTTTTGTTTCTGATGGGCTAGTAAATACGATACCAGCCGATTGTAACCCAGAAAGATCGTCTGTGATGTCTAAGCTAATTTGAATTGATTGAGCCTGATTAGATGTCACCACCAAATCGGAGATAACGTCAAATTTTGTCAGTTGAGGTGGATTAATATCAACATTGCTCTGATCATCATTGGTAATTGTCCCTGTGACTGCATTTGTTGTGCCAATGGTGTAACCTGCTCCAGTGGCTAGAGTTAAGGCAACGGTTTCATCACTTTCTATCGTGGTATCAGCAGTGGGGTCAACTATGACGGTGGCGGTAGATGAACCAGCAGCAAAGGTGACGGTTTTTGTAGTTCCTGCGGTGGCAATTCCTGTATAATCTGTTCCTATTGTGGCAGTTCCGCCGACAGTGTAGTTGACGGTGAGGGCATTTGTCGTGACTCCCGTGCGGGTGAAGGTGTAGATGAGGTTGGGTGTGCCGTCTTCTGTAACTGTGTTGGGAGACACGGCTAGGGTGATACTTGGGAAATCATCATTGGTAATTGTTCCCGTCACTGCTCCTGTTGTCCCAATCAATTTAACAGAATCAATTTCTTCCCAACCGCTTGTATGATCAATATCAACATTAATTCTTGCACCAACAACTAAGTAACTCGTTTGATCGAAATTGATTCTGAAATCCACTGGAAGACCAGGCATACTAGTATCAATTCCTGACCAAACAGAGTAATAAGTACCTTGGTTGCTTAACAAATCAATGCTTCTGACAAATCCATTTCCGTAGGTTTCGCGAACTTCTATGCCACTAGCATATACTGGTGTAGCAAAACCTACTGTGATAAACTCATCTGCTTGCAGATCTCCGTCAGCATTCGCTGGTTCAGGAGCCCATGACGCCCCGTAGCTTAGAGTATTAGGTTGACCTAAAATTTGTACTGCACCCCATGAGCCTTCAGACCACTCAGAACTAAAAGAAATAACTGTGGAAGCATATTGCTCAGTTTGTGCGGGAGTACCAATGGTGTAACCAGTTCCAGAAGCTAAGGTGAGGATGACTGTTTCATCACTTTCTACCGTAGTGTCAGCTGTGGGGTCAACTGTAACTGTAGCAGTGGATGAACCAGCAGCAAAGGTGACGGTTTTGGTCGTTCCTGCGGTGGCAATTCCTGTATAATCTGTGCCTATTGTGGCAGTTCCGCCGACGGTGTAGTTGACGGTGAGGGCATTTGTCGTGACTCCCGTGCGGGTGAAGGTGTAGATGAGGTTGGGTGTGCCGTCTTCTGTAA
>JBJUHT010000194.1:0-3980 GCA_046070105.1 Dolichospermum sp. | reverse complement strand
GGCAAAATTCGTACTTCTAAATTTTGTGGAATTGAAAATTTTGTCATCTCAGTGAACAAGACCTCAATCTCCCATTGAGTTAAAGTTTTACCATCACCGTTTTTACTTACTTGTTCAAGCCAAAATTGTAACGATTCCATTCTAAAAATCCTCCCGTTCTTTTTTGCTGCCCATACCCAAAAGTTCTAATTGGCTAACTAAAATTACGGGTTTTGACCGTAATTCACCTGTATTTTTGTCACTCCATTCGTCGAATCTCAGAGAACCTTCAACGCCGATTAGTCCACCTTTTTGCACATAATTACTCATCACATCAGCCGTTTTATTCCACGCCTCTAAATCAAACCAATCTGTCTGATCTGCCGTGCGGCAAACCGCTAGAGAAACGGAACATTTATTTCCAGATTACTCGTCCTGTGCGCCCCTATATTAACTTTGTGCTTATGATTTTTATCTCTTTCGCGTATGATATTGCACACAATCATGAATGGTTTGCTTACTGGTTTCCAAGTATTCATTTTTTTGAGAAGTTCGGGGTGAAATTATCACCCCTAAAAATTTACCAATCACCGTCTACTTCTGATTCGTCCGGCATCTGATCTCTACCACTAAACCCATCATCAAAAGGTTCTGCGGTTTTGATGACAATTGTATTACCGTCAATCACCCCAGAAATCTCATATTCCCCACCCATAACAATATGGGCTAGATCAGAAGGAATACGACATTTTCTACCATCAGGAATCTTGGCTAAAATATCGCCATTGTCTTGATACATAATGTCCGAAAAAGTGACGCGCCCCTCAAACTTTGGCAACTCGCGGCGCGGTTTTGGAAATGATTTATATTCAGAGTGCCAACTCTGAATTAACTTACCTGCTTCTGAGGTCATATCAATCATTGCGTCTTCCAACGCTACGCCATGAAAGATAATTTTTCTATCACCTTTCTTGCGATAAAATTCGCAATCCACGCCAACATTGTCAATTGTTGGAAACGCAATTTCTGAAGGCACACAGAATGGTGACTCCATTGGTTTATTTCGAGAAAACCCAATGGTTATATCAACCTTTGCGAATGCCAACGCAAAAGGCGACAACATACCGCCATTAGCCTGTTTGCCAGCTAGGCGTAAGCGGGCAAAATAAACCTTAGAGAGCTGCTTGTAAAGTTCGGTTGTTTCTGCATAAAGTGAGCCAGCAAACGCACCCTTAGCAGTGTATTGAATGGGTGCATTGTGAAGGGGTTGATTATTTGCCCCTAAGAATAAAAGCAGATACCGAGTGACAATTTTGTAAAGCTTGTTGGTATCAGCAGCAGCCGCTTTTGCGAACTCTGTTTCTGATCCGTTTTCCCAAACCAACCCAACAAAGCTAAACCTGTCCTCTTCTGATGGACGGAATTGCACCTCGCGTTGAGATTTGTAAATAATGCAGAATTTGGGTTTGTTGGAGATAAAACCTACCTCCGAACCATCGCCCAGCGATGCTTCATAAGGTTGCCAAGAGTTGTCAGGAACGAAATCCGCTTTCTCAGCCTCTGAAGCTTTGATAAAAAAGCCAATCTGATTTAAGCCGCCGCTCTTTACCCACTTATCCAGTTCTGCGGGTTTCAAGTTCGGCGGGCTGATTATTTGACAATAGGGGATTTCTGTTGATGCAATTGTGTGGGATAAGAATTGATCTAATAATGCGGTCATGATAGTTCCTTGATTCGTTCTAGTTGTGTTCTAAATTTGCGGATTTGATAAGGCATCGCAACCAGCCGATGATTACCTAGTTTTTGGTGGACTGAATATATTCCATTAATTCAATGAGCCTGCTTTCAAGCTCTAGATTTCTTGCCTCTAAATCTCGGACTCTCATCTCTACAGGTCTTACAGATTCTCGCGTTCTCAGTGTGTCTGGAAGTTCGCCCCATTCAATTTTTAGGCTTCCTCCCATTGCTTTAATGAGCAAGAAAACTGTTATCAATTTACTTTCTGATGGGTTGGCGATGGCCTTTTGCAAGGCAGAGTGATAACGGGAAACGGGGGATAGTTTTCCAACCTCAGTCCCCTCTTTTAATAAAAGGTACTCTTTTGTTATTGCATACAAAGAGTGGCAAGCACACACCCTTTCTCCCAGATCCTTCTCAAATTGATTTAATTCAATTCTTGCAATTTGATCTATGTATTCCTTTTCTGTCATATTCTTTCTTTTTAACCTCTGAATAATTCTTCTAAAGAATCTTTATCCGCCAAATCCTCAGCGGAAATATTCAACAGATTTAATACCGTGGAAATATTGTCTTTAAATTCTTTTTCAGGGATTAAATTTTGGGCATTTTCTAGGATTGGTTTAACTAATTCTTGGGCTTGTTCTAACAGAACAATCGCTTCTTGTAACTCCATTTTTCACCTCTAACTGAAATATTTTGAATAGGGGCATTACGCCCCAACAAATTAAGCTGCCACTAAATGCTTGGTCAGCTTGGCTAACTCCTTGGCTACGGGTCGCCAGTCGTCTTCAAAATCAACGCCATTTAAAGTCCAGCAGTCGTTGTTTAGCCAGATATACCCGGCAAAACTTCCGTGCAGTTTAACTAGATACTGACTGCCACGACCATCCTGATAATGGATGTCTTCAATTTGATAGCCCGTTTCAACAGGTTCAGATATGCGGCCGCTACCACGACCATTAGCAAAGTAATCCTCTGTATAGGCGTTTTTGATGAATTGCTCGGACTCCTCATAGGAGGCGAAAATTTCTGATTTTTTTGTTGCCATTCGGACGCTCCAGTGTGGTTGATCACAGTCCCTATCACTGTGATAGGATATTATGGCAATAGTGTTGTTTATGTCCCCTACAACGGCTTCATAATAGCCAAAGTCAGGAGGGGAGATAATCTGAACTTGAGAGGCAAGAAAATTCCTAACAGCAATTTGGTGTTTACACTCACTTCCCCTGAAGTGAGTGTCTCCACACTCACAGCGTTGCTTAGGGTTAGGGTGCGCGGGTGTAACCGCGTAAAAGTTTTCGCCGCTTTGGACGATAAACTTAATGCAACCTTCATCTTCCACCTGCTCCAAAACCTGTATAGCCGATTCGGCTTGCACTTCTAACTCAGCTTCTAGCTCATCTTGAGCTACAGATTGACTATCAACCAAGGTGTACCCTTGCCATTTGCAGTGACGTACCGCCATCTGGTACGTAGTGGTGCGGTGAACAACTTCACCATTAACCACAACTGTATAGGGCTGTGTTAGCCCCTCATAACTGTCACTGTCAAAGCCAATGGTAGCTGTTGTGATTTCAGATTCCACAACTGTATCAGCCCAAGCCATTACGGCTTGATGCTCAACAATTGCATCAACCCATGTGGAAACTAATCTCTTGTCGCCTTCTGGGTTAATCCCCAATTCTTTGGCGATTTGCTTACAGTGGGAAATGCCTTTTTTGAATAAATATTTGGCGGTGTACTTTGGACGTGTCATGATATGATTGACCTGATTGGTTAGAAAGCAGTCACCTTGTCCTCAGAAAACTTGTGGCTGCTTTTGTTTACTCTTCTACTATAGCTGACAACTATAGATATGTCAAGAGGTTTTCCAAAAAAAGTTTGAGATGTTGATTTGCAAGGCTTTGCAGATTTTGGCGAAGGTGTCAGCCCCTATGGTTACTTGCTTTCGCTTTAGCAATTTAGGATTTTCAATTTGCTGAATGTATCCTTCAGCAATTCCCGTGATTTCAGACAATTTAGCGCGAGACAACCCGGCAGACTCCCTGTACTGCCTTAGCTCGGCAGCGTAATCCGGCCCCCATTTAAAAGATGCAATAGGTGTAATATCCATCTCAATGCTTACCTTTATTTTATAGTCCATGCCTATAAAATAATTCCTTCTACTGTCACTGTCAACTATAGCCTATCTTGATGGCACATAGAAACTCACCCGATTGACAACCTTTGGCTTGCAGAAGAAATAAATAATATTCCGGTAT
>JBJUHT010000193.1:0-3970 GCA_046070105.1 Dolichospermum sp. | reverse complement strand
GGTATCGAGAAAGATATTATTTTTCATAGTTATCTATTATAAATCTCTTCTCGATTAAATTTGTAGTCTGGAGAAAGTGGGAATGAGTAGTTATTGACTTTCGCTAAGAATTTCTGTATTTTTGATTCTGGAGAATCTGTTGGTTGTATGGATTCGCTGGGTTCAATAATCATAATTTGTATGGTTTTACCTTCTAATTCAGAACTTAGTTTTTCACTTAAAATAAGTTCTCCGTTGGTACAAGTTGCTTGGATGATTTGTAGCATTATTAATTATTTCAACTCCTAAATTGAGTTTTTTGGGTATGATTTTATTATAATCTATTGATCACATTGACGTATATCTTCTCAGTGTTGTATTGTCATTTCTGTTGCTTATCCAGAGTTTAATCCTTCTAAAAGCAGGGTTTGCAGTTGTTTTTTTGGTCTTGTCGCACTAACTCCCGAAAATATTCACCCTTCGCTGCTGTAACCTCTTTGCGCTACTTTTCTATATCATCGCGCATGGTGTCAGGTAAGGAAATATTCATACATATAAAACTGAAAATGTTTGCTATAATAAAAACATCAATTTGATTTATTAACTGTGATGACTATTAAGGAATTACTCTTACAAGAAATTGACAACACACCCAACGAACTTTTAGAAGATGTGCTGGGTTTTTTGCAATCACTCAAAACAGCACCACAAAAACCCCCAGTTTCCTATCAAGAATTGTTAGAAAGAATAGATTACTTAGAAGCAATAGTAGGTATTCGTAAAGGATTAGATGAATTTGAGCGCGGTGAAGGGATTCCTGCTGATCAAGTTTTGGTAAGTTTACAAACAAAATATAACATTCCTCCTCGCTCATGAATTATCAAGTTATTATTCAACCTACTGCATTTCAAGAAATTGAAAACTCCTATCGTTGGATGTGTGATAATTTAAGTGCTGAAGTAGCGAACAATTGGTATTATCAATTTGAAGATGCTATTGCGTCACTAAAAAAATTTCCTAACCGATGTAGTATAGCTCCAGAATCAACAAAACTTGGTCGTGAAATTCGCCAATTATGGTTAGGAAAACAAAGAAAATATCGAGTTTTATTTGTTGTTGAAGAAGATGTTGTAGCTATTATTCATGTTCGTCATAGTCGTCAATCTTATCTAGATGAAGAGTCTGAATGATATTGAGTTTGTGAAGATTGCTTTTTTGATAATGGGAAGAGGTGTATTGACGTATATCTTCCCAGTGTTGTGCTGTCATTTCTGTAGCTTATCCAGAGTTTAATCTTTCTAAAAGCAGGGTTTGTAGTTGTTCTTTTGCTTTGGAGTTTTTGATTTTGTCGCACTAATTCCCGAAAATATTCACGCTTCGCTGCTGTAACCTCTTTGCGCTACTTTTCTATATAATCGCCCATGGTGTCAGGTAAGGAAATATTCATACTTTTCATAATGTGATTTCTTAAATATACTTTTTTATATTATGGCGGTTTTTGTCATATTCTGTTATTGGTGGAAAAAACTATTTGTGATGGTTGGGTGGTTTGGGTGATGTTGGGTTTATGTGTGTCAACCTAACCTACTTACTACCGACTATATTTACTACAACTTATTGTTCTCGAATTTGCCTAATTTTCTGTATAATTCCTTGATAAATTTCCATATTTCCCTGCTCTAAAAAAAAGTTTGCAACTTGAGTATAGTCAGCTATTGCTCCTTCATTGTCTCCTAGTTTAGAACGAATATCTCCTCTCATGAAGTAGGCATCAATATAATTAGGATCAATTTTAATAACCTGAGTATAGTCAACTATTGCACCTTCATAGTCTCCTAATTTTTCACGAGATTTTCCCCTGTTATAATAGGCTTCTGCATAATTAGGGTCAATCTTAATAGCTTGAGTATATTCAGCTATTGCCACTTTATAACGGCCAAGCAGAAAATTAGTTCCTCCTGATGAATTGTGAGTAGTTTTTCGCGTAATAATAGTGCCTTTGTTTGAGTCTTCTGTGAATCCCTGAATATCTCCTAAACCAGCACGGGCATAACTTCTGTAAAGATAGGCTAATCCATCATTAGGATTAATCTTGATAGCTTGGTTTAAATCATTCATGGCTTTTTGATAGTTTTTCAAAAGAACATAGGCTGATCCCCTACCTGTGTATGCGTCTGCGTAATTGGGATCAATTTTGATAGCTTGAGTATAGTCAAATATAGCTTTTTGATAGTCATTCAAAACAAAATAGGCTGTTCCCCTCCCTCTGTATGCGTCTGCGTAATTAGGATCAATTTTGATAGCTTGAGTATAGTCAAATATAGCCCCTTTATAATTTTTGTTTAGAGATTTATTTCTAGCTTGAGAATAATAAACTTTTGCCTGTGAAGATATTTTTTCTTGTTTTATTTTCTGAAAACTTAGTTGATAGCGTTGCTCATCTTTGACTTCCGTGTCAATATGAATATTACTAGCAGTTCCTGTGAACATTTTAATATTATTGGCATAGACAGAACCAACTTGAATATATAGCAAAACCGCAGTAAGACTAAAATATTTAAGCATTATTTACTACCTGGAGTATCATTTATAACCCACTTTCCGCATCCTAAACTGTCACACAACGAAAAATGGTCATTTGGGGATTTGAGATTAGCGAACTGCTTGCAGCAGCGCTTCGCTATCGCCACCTAATATTTTGACCCGTTTGTATCAAATTTATCCTCAAAGTGGTTAAAAAATCCGATAGCGCAGCGTGGCGTTAGCCATAATTACCGATTGTGACACCGGGGGGTGCAGAATGTGGGTTATAATTAGTATATCAGATATAATGATAAATTGAAACAAAGCCTTGGACTTGTTGGGTGATGACTGTATTTAATACTTGTGCTGAGACAACAACAAATGGTTGACGCTGTGCTAAAATATCAACTAAAACATCAATGACAAATATTACTTTTGTTAACTATATTTCTCCTCTAAATAATCAATATAACTTTCTTTTGTATTGTCTGATTCTAAGCTAATTACACCTATTAAACTTTGTGTCCAAGGGTCAAGTTCAGATAAGGTTTCTAAGGTGGGTTGAGTAGTAGAAGATAGGGTTTCTTGTTGAATTGATGCTAGTACAGTTTGTACAAGATGCCAACGTTCTCTGATTGGTAATTTTAATACCTGTTCTTGCAATTGTTGTAATTCAATCATGATTTTGTTGTTAATTTTATTATTCCTATTCTAACAGATAGGGTTTGTAGTTGTTTTTTTGCTTTAGGTGATGTTGGGTTTCCTTTAGTCAACCCAACTTTTTAGCTACTTATATTCTAAAAATTCATCTACGGTAATTCCTGCTTGTCTAATTAAACTTCTCAATAAACCTGGTGCTAGTTCTTTATGATTGGGAACTGATAAAATAGGTTTTGATTCGTGCCAAAGTATGATATGACTTCCGGTTTGATGGTCTACAGCATAACCCAATTTTTCAAAGATTTTGACTGTTTGTTTACCGGAGATATTTGATAAACGTCCCATTTATACTAATACTTCTCCTACAAAAGATTGAGACTCTTTAGGTACATAAGGTTTACCATGTTTTTCTAATACATAAAGATAGCCTTTTATAGCATCTTTGATATTTGTAATTGTTTCATCTAAGGTTTGACCTTGACTGACACAACCAGGAAGTTCTGGTACTTCAGCAATGTAACCTTGGTATTCTGCATCATAGGTGAATATTACTTGAAATTTCATAGCGATTTTTTTGGAGGTCTTTTTTTAATTTAATAGTTGGGTTTCCTTGTGTCAACCCAACCTACGGACTATTTATTAAAATCAAACAAACGGATTTATAATTCTCACTGTATTTTCTATTAGCTGATTATGTTGCATATCTTCTGAGTAAATGATGGAACATTCACTTAATAAAGCTGTAGCTATAATCAAACTATCCCAATAAGAATAGTTATATTTTGCATTGATTTCTAATGCTTGTATA
>JBJUHT010000192.1:0-2989 GCA_046070105.1 Dolichospermum sp. | reverse complement strand
TTTGATTTTTAGATCATTATTGTTGGGTTTCTTTGCGTCAACCCAACCTACTTACTTGTGTACCACACTGTCAGCTTTTTATTGATGTGTGAAAGTTAGAGTGCGGAAGGTGGTATCTAAAACCTGTTTATTACCCTACGGTAAGACTATGCCTATGCGATATACTTTGCAAGGTTACAATTTGAGCTTTTGCCCAAAGGTAATATATGGATGTAAAAACGCAAGTTATGACCTTCTCAAGTATAACAATTAGGCATTTATTTTTTAGTAGGATCAGGAAACGGTTTGCCATAGTCATCGTTGATACTTGAAAATCTGAACTTGATGCCATTAGGCATTTCTGCACTGAATGTCATGAATTTCACAGCCCCTGCAATTGCCATAGTTGCGCCAATGCCAATAATTTTGGCGAAAAGTCTTGTTATATAAAGATTCCCAGATTTTTAGCTAGTAGGGCGTGTTAGGATAAAATCCGTAACACACCATTATTTTTGTTAAAGCACGTTATGCAATCGCTAACACACAGTACAGAAATATTATATTAATGCACCAACTCAATAGCCCGCTTCGTCAACGCTTCCGCACTCAACCCATTAAAAGCCATCAACTCACCCGCACTGGCGGTAGTTTCCCCACGCTTCCAAGCGAAAGTATCCCGCTTACTGGTACTGCGTAACATAATAGGTTCTAACATCGCACCAGCACCAACCAGCGATTAATCCATCACTTAAAAAGCGGTTATTCAGTTTAAAAAATTCTTACCTTGGGGTCGGGAACTCTAAATTGTAAGCAAGCCTATTTCTCGCTGTTCACGTTTTGAAGGCCGCATCAAATTTTATGCTCCAAGGAGTACCCAAGGCTCACAATATATATATTACAGGATATTTCCTAGATTTGTCAAGTATCTAGAATAAATATTTTTGGTTTGAATAACTCGAACTATATTATACTGATCTATAAATAATCCTTATGAGATAATTAATACCCAGATTTTTAATATGTCTGACTCTAGTACCTATGATAGTCTTTGTATAGTTTTTTCCGAAGCACGCCTGTCAACATATTTGATTACTACCAATCAAGATAAGCTAGAGGCATTACAACTATATAAACTAAATATGAGACTATCCGAATCTCTATATTCATTTTTATGTATATTTGAAATTACTTTAAGAAATAGAATTAGTAATATTCTTGTTCAAGAATTTGGCGATAATTGGTTTGAGGAAAAAGCAGGTAAGTGGCTAAATGGAAAAGCTACAACTGAATGGCAAGACAAAAATAAAAATGGTAATACTCAAAGAAAAAGATTATTACAACAGATAGATAAAGCAAAAGAAGAAATTAACAAGCAAAATAAGAAAATTAACAATCCACAATATCACAAGCTAATCACATCAGATACTTTAACCCCTGAGCTAAATTTTGGTTTTTGGACAGAAATTATGGGTCCTGAATATGACAAAATTATCTGGCTTATTCAAAAAAATCGTTATATTAAGGATGTTTTTCCCGATACTCCTACCAATCTCAATCTTGCACGCGAGATACAGCGAATACGCAGAATTTTAAATCAAATAAGACTTATCCGTAACCGTGTATTTCATCATGAACCTGTGTTCAATACTAAAAAATTATCATTTAATGAATTATTGACAACTTACAAAGATGCTAAGGAATTATTAGGTTGGTTAAGTAAAGATGCTTTATGTTTTTTTTGAAGAAAATAATCAATTTGAAAAATTGGTAAATTCAATCCCATCAAGTATGCAATGATATCAATAGCTAGTAAGGTGCGTTACTAACACACCCTACAGAAATATGATATTAATGCACCAACTCAATAGCCCGCTTAGTCAACGCTTCCGCAGTCAACCCATTAAACGCCATCAATTCACCAGCACTGGCGGTAGTTTCCCCACGCTTCCAAGCGAAAATATCCCCCTTGCTGGTACTGCGTAACATAAGATAATTAATTATTATTTAAACTCAGATACTGATGCAAAATAGTTTGACCTTGTTCTAATAATTCTGTTTCTAAATCTCCTAATTGTTGCGTTAAACGAACCTTATCAAAAGTCATTGGTTCAACACATATCAAAAGACTATCTACAGAAAGTCCGTTTTGTGCTGATGCAGGTACTTCCACTACTGCTGCTGAAATACGGGAGTGATTAGGTTTTGCAGAAGTAAAAGGTAAAACTGTAACTTTGGTGCGTTGGTTGTTAAACAAAGTCCCAGAAATTATCAGTGCTGGACGAGTTTTTTGAATTTCTGTACCAACAGATGGATCAAATGTTACGATCCAGATGCTTCCCATTCGGTAATCGCTATATTTTGCCATTCACTTTCCCAACCTAATTCTAATTCATCAACCAAGGCGCAAGCTGCCGCTAGTGCTTCATTTTGTTGTTTTTCTTGCCATTGTTTCAAGAGACTTTCAATTAATGCACTACGGTTATCAACTTTTTGGTCAATGTAATTGAGTAGTTCATCTGGCAATGAAATTGAGATTTTAGCCATATCCTACCTCTAGTCATACCATTGGTAGTATAACAGATTTTGATATTTTTAGTCTAGTAATTCTGTCAAGATTTTTCTATCAGGTAATTAATTTTATAACTTGGGAATTAAAACTATTATATTGTTGAGTAGTGTATAAAATCCGCAAATGTACGCAACAAACACCAAAACATCCGCGTTTATCTGCGTACATCTGCGTTTTAATTAATGCACAAAATTAATATCCCGCTTGCTGGTACTGTGTAACATCAGTCACACCAAATCAAAGCATTTTCAAAAATTCTTCTGGTGACAATGCTGGTACTAAAGAAATGGATTGATAATCCTCACTGTATTTTCTATTAGCTGATTATGTTGCATATCTTCTGAGTAAATGATGGAACATTCACTTAATAAAGCTGTAGCTATAATCAAACTATCCCAATAAGAATAGTTATATTTTGCATTGATTTCTAATGCTTGTATA
>JBJUHT010000191.1:0-36636 GCA_046070105.1 Dolichospermum sp. | reverse complement strand
AAGAAAAGATGATTTTTTTGAATGACAACCAACAACTGACCACTGACCACTGACCACTGACCACTGACAACTGACCACTGACCACTGACCACTAACAACCAACAACTAACCACTGACCACTGACCACTGACCACTAACAACCAACAACCAACAACTAACCACTAACCACTAACCACTGACCACTAACAACCAACAACTAACCACTAACCACTGACCACTGACCACTAACCACTAACCACTGACCACTGACCACTGACCACTAACAACCAACAACTAACCACTGACCACTGACAACTGACCACTAACAACCAACAACTAACCACTGACCACTGACCACTGACCACTAACAACTGACCACTAACCACTGACAACTAACCACTGACAACTAACCACTAACAACTGACAACTAACAACTGACAACCAACAACTGACAACGAACAACTGACAACTAACAACTGACAACGAACACCTCACACCGAACAACTTCATTTGTTCGTTGTCTGTTTTTCGTTGTCAGTTGTTCGTTGTCAGTTGTTGGTTGTCAGTTGTTCGTTGTCAGTTGTTCGTTGTCAGTTGTTCGTTGTCAGTTGTTCGTTGTCAGTTGTTCGTTGTCAGTTGTTCGTTGTCAGTTGTTGGTTGTCAGTTGTTGGTTGTCAGTTGTTGGTTGTCAGTTGTTGGTTGTCAGTTGTTGGTTGTCAGTTGTTGGTTGTTCGTTAGTTTTCAATTACCATTACCCATTACCAATTACCCATTACCAATTACCCATTACCCATTACCCATTACCAATTACCCATTACCCATTACCAATTACCAATTACCCATTACCCATTACCCATTACCCATTACCCATTACCCATTACCCATTATTAATCTAAATCACTTTCGATAACAGCAGCTAAAGCCTTTTTAGTATTAGTTTGAAATTCTGCCACATTGACACGATTTAAAAAAGCAATTGATACCAACATTCCCAAAGCTTCTAAAGCAAATACCAAACCATAAGCTAATACTAAGTTATCTGGTAACAACTTGCGCCCCACATCTAAAATAGTACCACCAATGACAATGGCAATTCCTCTTGATATAGACTGAGCAAGTCCCCAAGCACCTATAAATGTACCGGCAGCTTCAGCAATTGTCAAATCTAACATGAGACTAACTGCCGCAGTAGTGACAACACCAGTCGCTAAACCAAATAAAACTAAAGTTGATTTCAGTTCCAAGGGATTGGCAGATAATCCCGAAAAACCTAGTGATAAAGCCGCAAGTGCGACTAAAATACAACCTAATTTTATAGTTTTGCGTTTACCCAACCGAGGCACAATCAAAAAACCTGTGATACCATAGGAGATTAATATGCCCGTTCCATAAAAAACGTTGAGTTTGGTACTTTCCGCTAAAGGCATTTTAAACACTTCCCCTGCGTAAGGTTCTAGAATAGGATCTTGCATAAACAAGCTAATAGTCATCACTAATAAAAAAGTGAAAAACAAACCTGTTTGGGGACTAGCTGTTAAAATTTTCCAAGCACCACCTAAGGTAATACTATCTTCCCGGTTTTCTGGAGTAGAACGATGGAAAAAACGAGAATATTTTTTTTCTACCCCGAAGGTAGCGACAATTGCTAAACAAAAAACCATACCGGGAACAATCTGGAATAAGCGATTTATTGCAGTTTCTAAAGTTTCTATAGGCGCATTAGCGGTTAATTGATTTAGTAAGCTAGAACTGATAATAGCTCCAACTATAATCCCTACCATCAACATTGACCAAACAATACCGACAACTTGGGAACGGTTATCTTCTTCAGAAATATCAACTAATAAAGCTGCAAAAGCCGTACCACTAGCACAAATGGCCAGTCCGTAGACTAGGAAAACTAAACCTAAAACCGCTGTCCAAGCCATTGTTTGGCTAGTCCATAGCCAACTTTCGCCCATATTAGCAGAATTTAACTGCCATATTACTTGTACCGCACAAAAGGCAGCGATCGCAAATATTGCTGCTCCCAACCATACATAACTTGTGCGATGATATCCCCATAATGGTCTAGCATCGGACATTTGCCCAAATAAAATTCGGGTTGGGGCCACAAACAAAGGCAATGCTAACACAAAAGCCACTAATGTAGCCGGAATAGCAATTTCCTGAATCATAACTCGGTTGAGTACCCCCAGAGTCAAAATAGACATCATACTCAACCCCATTTGAAACAATCCTAACCGGAACATGGTGAAAATATTCACCTGGGGTAAAACTAAAGATTGATTTTGGTGATGATATGTATTATCTTCCATAGGTAATTTTTTCTATTCCTGACAAAATATAGCATTTTCCCAATCAAAATCTGAAACTTCGCGCCTTTGCGTCTTAGCGCGAAACATAATTCATACTGCCATTATCCAACGACCTAACTTTGATCACGGTAAACTAAAAAAGTAAAGAAATGTAAATAAAGTCAATTTTAATCAAATGGAAACTACCACCTTAGGAAAAAATGGTTTAGCTGTTCCCCCTCTTTGTATCGGTACTTGGGCTTGGGGTGATAAACTATTTTGGAATTATGGTCATGAATACGGTGAAGAAGAGTTACAAGCTGCTTTTAACACGGCTGTAAATAATGGTGTCACTTTCTTTGATACTGCGGAAGTTTACGGTTTAGGACTTTCGGAGGAATTTTTAGGTAGGTTCATGACACAAACCCAGAAAAAAGTACAAATTGCTACCAAGTTTGGACCTTTACCTTGGCGTTGGGACGGTAAATCTGTATCTGAGGCTTTAACGGCCAGTCTCCAACGTCTCCAAGTTGAGAGAATTGAATTATACCAAGTTCATTGGCCTTTTGCGTTCTTTTTGAGTCAAGAAACTCTGATGAATACCCTGGCAGATGAAGTCAAACGTGGTAGAATAGGGGCAGTTGGTGTCAGTAATTATTCGGCTGCTCAAATGCGAGAAGCACACCAGATATTAGCCGCTAAGGGTGTACCTTTGGCTGTAAATCAGATGCGTTATTCACTAATAACGCGCCAAATAGAAGGTAACGGTATTTACCAAACAGCCCGTGAGTTAGGTGTAACTATTTTAGCTTATAGTCCCCTAGCTCAAGGATTACTCACAGGTAAGTATATATCCTCCCAAAAACCTCAAGGTGCAAGAAGCATAGATCCGCGATTTAGTCAAGATGGTTTAAATAAAATCGCTTCAGTGTTATCTTTGTTACGAGAGATTGGTGAGAAATACCATCGCACCCCCGCCCAAGTATCCTTAAACTGGTTAATAGCTCAAGGTAATGTCATTCCCATTGTTGGAGTCAAAACCGCAGCACAAGTTCAACAAAATGTTGGTGCTTTAGGTTGGGAAATGACCGCAGACGAAATTTCCGCATTGGAGAAAATTACTCGTCTTTGGTGACATTAATTGTCTTTCACATTCAAAGCGTATTGTTTAAACCTTTCTAAATCCGCTTGAATTGTGGATTCTACTACCTTTCCTAAAAACAAATTATCCATAAGTTTACCAATTAAGCCGGGAATTGCGTAGGAAATGGTCATTTTCACGATGCTATGATTATAGCGATCATAAAAACGAATTGCTCCTTGATTTGGTAAACCGTCTACGGACTCCCACTGAATAATTTGATGAGGAATTATTTTAGTAATTCGGGATTTCCACGTAAATTCTAACCCACTTGTATTCAGTTTCCATAGGGAAATTTCCGGTTTATCTGGGAGAATTTGCACAGAATCAATCCATTTCATCCATTTAGGCATTTGTTCTAAATCAGACCAAAGCCCCCATGCTAATTCTATGGGAACTTCTACCTCTACCTGTACACTATGTTCTAGCCATTCACTCATAGGATTTTAGATTGGTCTGCGGTTAGTTGTTATTACCCATTACCCATTACCCATTACCTACTTCTTCAAACTTTCCAGAATTGCTTTGGCCGCACGTTGTCCAGAAATTGTTGCTCCTTCCATGCTATCAATATAATCCTGTTGGGTGTAACTTCCAGCTAAGAAAAAGTTAGGTATGGGTGTTTTTTGATCTGGACGGTATTCATCCATACCCGGTGCTTCTCTATACAAAGACTGAGCTAATTTCACCACACTGTACCAAGTCATGTTTAAATCCCTTGCGGAAGGAAATAGTTCCTGGACTTGTTTAAGCACGTGGTGAGCGATCGCTTCATTGCTTTGTTTAATAAAAGGATCTCCCGGTGTTAACACCAATTGTAATAATGAACCTTCCCCAGGACGATAATAATCTGCGGGGCTAGTCAAAGCCAAATCAGCAAAACAGGAAAAATCTGCATCACCAGTGTACAATAGATTGTCTATGCCTGTGGCGGTGGCAAGTTGTTTTATTTTTTCCTGATCTTCTAGTTCTGTCACCCAACCATCAAAACGTAGCTGCACTGTAGCGACGGGGACAGCATCTAACTTATAAATGTTATCAAATTCTGGCCATTTCCGCCAGGCTTGGGGTAAAACTCGTTGAATTCCGGGAACATCACAAGCGCAAAGATAAGCATCAGCGGTGATCAGTTCTTCTGTATCACCCTGAGCAACTAATATACCAGTTACGCGGGTTTCTGTTTCCCCAACCACCTTAGACTCAGTAAACTGAATTTCTCGCACTTGACGACGAGTGTATATTTTTGTGCCTCTTTCTTCTAAATATTTAACAATGGGTTTATGTAAATATTCGGAAGGTGAACCCGCTAACATTCGCAAAATTGAAGCTTCGGTTCTGACAGCAAAAAACTGGAAAATTGTCAACATACACCGGGCAGAAATATTGTCACAATCTATAAATCCCAGTGCGTAAGCAATAGGATTCCATAGGCGTTTAATGCTACCTTTACTGCCTCCGTGACTATAAAACCAGTCAGAAAAGCTGATTTTATCTAATTTGCGGATAGTTTTCATTGCTCCGTCAAAGTCTACTAAACCCTGTACTATTGGGCTAGTACCCAAAGCGATCGCATTTTGTAGTTTATCCTGTAAAGACAATTGAGAAGTGGTGAAAAACGCCTTTAATCCATTTAAAGGCGCACCTGTAAAAAAACGAAAATCTAAAGCTCCTGTTTTTCCGCCTTTATTAATAAAAGTATGACTATGTTCTTTAATGAGTAAATTTTCTCCAGCGCCAACCTTCTCCATTAATGCAAACAGATTGTAGTAGCAGCCGAAAAAGACGTGCAGCCCCATTTCAATATGATTACCGTCATTATCTACCCAACTGCTGACTTTGCCACCCACAAAGGGACGAGACTCGAAAATTTCTACTTCACAGCCCCTATCTACTAAGTCTACCGCAGTTGATAACCCAGCAAGTCCCGCACCTACAATTGCAACGCGCATTCCCTCGTTCCTTGTTCAATCTCTTTACAAATTGTAACTGAATTAGTGTGGGAATTTGCTGGGAATTATTAATTGTTTGCCATTTCTTCCCCTTGGGGTAAACTTCTAATTAGTTCTCGAATTACATCTGTAGCTGGTCTCCCTGTCTGTTGACAATATTTTTCTAGTTTCTCGGCCTCTTGTGTTGCTAGATTAACTGTTATCCGTTTAACGGCCCATTTTTTATTTGTCATTATCATGCACTTAGCTGTATGTTAACTTGATTTTGAGAGTCTGGTAACTCAGAACAGAAATGATACTTTCAGAGTAAGTCTGAATTAACAAAGTAACAAAAAAATTAATTTTATTAAAGATATTCAACTTGTCAACTGTCAACTAGTAGTGATCAAAATCAAACCAGAATCATCTTGGTTACATAATGGAATCTATCCCAATAATATTTTAAATATTGTAGTAGGATAGATGTGGATGGTGGTAAAAGGTCTACAAAATGACTGAAAATAAACCTGTTGACGCTCCCGTCTGACGCAGGGGGTAACTTTTTACTCAGGGGATAATCCTAAAGCCTGGGTAATTTGCTCTAAACTCAAACCCATTTCTAGTAATTTGGGTATAGCCTCTTTCCTGGCTTGTTCTGCTTGTTCAGCCCTTTGACGTTCTGCTTCGGCTTTTTGACGTTCAGTTTCGGCTTTTTGACGTTCGGCTTCGGCTTTTTGACGTTCTGCTTCTCCTGGTAATAAAACTAAATTTCCTGCTTGATCATAAAATCTTAACCAGGTGGCGGTTTCTCTGGTTAATGTTCCGTCCCAATTTCCTAACCAAAATCCTAAAGTTTCGCACCATAACCAACCTTTTTGATTAGCTTGTAAAGGTTGATATATTGAATTACTATTTAAACTCCAACCCTGTAATGAGTCGGGATTAAAGGGATCATAAACGAAATAGTCCCTAGTTTTAAATGTGTTTTGATAAAGATTCTTTTTGGGTCCTAAGTCTACATTTTTAGTGGAAGGAGACATTAATTCAATGATCACATCTGGATAGCGTCCTTCTTCTTCCCATACTACCCAACCTTGACGGGATCTATTACCATCAACATTCAGGACTGCGAAAAAATCTGGACCTCGAAAATCGTTGTTTTTAGCTTGTTTACTGCTGTAATAAATAAACATATTACCACCAGTAAAGAAATCATTACGGTCTGACCATGCTTGCTCTAAGGAATCAATTAAAACATTCATGGCTATGCGGTGACGGTTACTTTCCAAGGGAACTCCATCATCAAATATTAAATCAGTTGGGGGTGGAGTGGGTTGCCAATCAGGAACAATTTCTACTGGGGGAGTCTGGTTTTCAGGAATGTTAGTTAACATAAGACAACCTAAGAAAGTTTATTCAATATGGCTATTTGCTGATACAAAAATGTTAACATTAAGTCCCAGGGTGCTAAAAACCTATTTTTTACTTCTGACTGTTAATTTTCATTGCCTAACCTATATTCTCCTAAAATATAAAACGATCAGCGTTAATAAATATTATGCGTGTAGTAGCTCTTGTACCTGGTTCAATTGATAACCAAATTCTTTTCTTTGCCACTGTTGATGATCTGAAGCGTTATTACCCTCACGCACAGATAGATGTTGTTGTAGAACCTAAATCAAAGGCTGCTTATCGAGTAAGCAAGTCTGTTCACGACGTATTAACTTTTGATTATAAAGATCGTAATAGTTTGGCGGACTGGGGTAACTTCGTTGGTATGATACGCGATAGAGAGTATGATGTTGCTATTATCGTCGGACAAAGTTGGTT
The DNA here is from genome assembly GCA_046070105.1 of Dolichospermum sp. GTDB lineage: Bacteria > Cyanobacteriota > Cyanobacteriia > Cyanobacteriales > Nostocaceae > Dolichospermum. The sequence goes on along the minus strand of JBJUHT010000191.1, from coordinate 29,461 downwards.
TGTAGGTTTCTTGACGTGGTTAACAGGAATTACGACGCGCATTGGCTACCAAGGCCAAGGTGCGGTTTTTCTGACTCATAGAATCGCGCCAAATCTATCCGAGTATGTGGCAAAGACGTACCATGATTTACTAAAACCTTTGAAGATTGATACTGATTGTCCAGCATTATCTGTAAATGTGCCTAAGATAGATATTGAATGGGCGCAAGGTGAACAAAAACGCTTAGGAGTAAATGAAACAGGTTTTATCCTCATTAATGGTGGTGGAGCTAGTTTAGATACAACTTATCCCGAAGAAAATTGGCAACAAATTATCGAGACTTGTCAGCAAAAACAACCTGATTTACCCATTGTGGTCATTAAAGAAGCTAATAATGAGCTTTTAGTCAAGTCGCTTCTACAAAGTTGTGACAATATTCAAGTTACTTCTCCCGAAGATATTGGCAAATTAACTGCTATAATTGCTGGTGCTAGTTTAATGTTGTCTGTAGAAAATAGCTACCTGCAACTAAGCGTAGCAGTAGAAACATATACAATTGCCTTGCTCAATTCTACGGAGTCCTTAAAATTATTACCGACAAGTGAAAAAGTCTTGACTATTACCTCAACTACAGGAAAAGTAGGGGATATTTTACCCCAAATAGTATTAGAAAAAATTTGGGGAGGTTGAATACTATCAATTCTGCTTTGGATTTTAGATTGGGGATTTTGAAACTAAAATCCCCAAGCATTAATTTTATCAAAGAGATGTCCAAAAGTGTTATCAGTGCTGCATAATAGGAGTAGGAATATATTTCCCACCAAATAGCAAAGGAGCAAAGTTTGAGGTTTTGATTTTGTCTTTTTGATTTTGTCTTTAGGAGTTACCTTTTTCAATCATTTCAAAGAAAGCATCATCTAATTCATAACCCAGAATTTGTGCTAAAGATTTCAGTCGAGATGGACTAAAAATATCTTGTTTGTGCAACCAATCACTTAAAATAAAGATCTTCTGCATCAAGAATATTTCTAAGGCTTCTGGGTTGTATTGGATACCTTCTTTGGAGCTAAACTGATGAGGTACTAACATGGCCGTATAACGAGCTAATTCTCCTGCTTTCCAGTCTAGTAAAAATGGCAACCACGGATACTGAGCATCGAGACGGACAAACCACAGTCTGACCTCTGGAATTTCCGATAGTTCTCGTGGATCATTTGCGACTCGTTCATAATTAATGTCTAAACGCAGTTGCTGTTCATGGGAGGAAATTTTCCCAGCTTGGAGTAATGGTTCAATCACCATTAAAGCAGGTGACAGATCCAAATTATAAATGGAGTCGTTGTTGAGGATGATTTTTATGGTCATAACCGTTTATTTTCTAGCTCAACAGTGGTGAAAATCCAGATTAGCAGCTTTTTACCCCATGGAGATGGAAATTTACAGGAATTTTCTTTTGTAAATTGTCAGGAGAACAATAATCACGCCCAAGATATTACCAACTTTAATATTATATGGCCAATGAGCGATCGCCTTTTACAATTGTTATTAATTGATCCCGATCCAATTTTTCGTCTCGGACTCAAGGTAACATTGGAAACTATTCCCAATTTACAAATCATAGCAGATGTTCCCTCAGATACTTCTGCATTAAAGGTTATAGCGGAAATATTGGCTGTTAATTCTCAGCAAATTCACTTAATAATTTTAGCATTAAATAATGATGACTTAGGGACGCAATTCTGTAGACAACTAAAAACTTTATACCCTTTTATACCTATATTGCTTTTAACTAACACATCTCAACCGGAACTAATTATATCTGCCAAAGCGATAGGAATAAATGGCTATTGTCCCAAAGGGGTCTCAATTTCTCAATTAGCCCCGATTCTTGAGCAAGTAGCCAATGGGGGTTATTATTGGTTTGAAGATGGAAAAATATCTAATTTTACGTCATTTTCTCTAATAAATAAGTGGGGAAATCACTTACAAAGGTCGGGAATTAACTATATTGATGATAGTTTAGATCAAGTTACAGAACAATTAAAATTACCGGGAATAACACTATTAAATAAAGCGATTTTAGCAGGACAAAGACGGGAACTTTTAGCGGCTCGTTGGCTTATTAGTAATTTATTAAAATTACCACATAAAAGGGAGAATTTACCACCAGAAAAACCTATTAATCAAGTAATTATTAAACCAGAGACACAACCTTTAATAGATATACCATCTGAAGTGAGTTCTCAACAATTACAATCTGAATTATTAACATTATGTTTAAATAAACTGAAATTTCCTTTAGAAAATCTCACAGATACACCTTTAGAGATTGATATTCTCCGAGAAGATAAAAAGCGAGAATTACTTGATATTATCCTCCAGAAATTTTTTCAGCAGTTGGATGAAATTCGGAACTTTAATTTTAATAAAAATCAAATATTTAACTTAAAAGAGCAGATTTTACTAGATTTATGGGAATTTAGTATTACGGAATTTTTTAGTAATTACTCCCGTATTAGTTTGGATAAACAAGAGATAAACCTAGTTAAATTCCTATTAGATAAAAACACAGACTTACAAAAAGAGATCATTAAAAAAGTTCCATTATTTGGAGATTTTTTATCTTATCTGCTACTATTCACAGATTTATATATTGATAATGTTTCTTGTCCCTTTGGTAGTAAAGAAGCTCAATCTCAAGCATTATTAATTTTAGAGAACTTATTAATTCATATAGCTAATAATGTAATTCAACCATTATTAAATAACTTAGCAGACGTTGAAACAATCAAACAAAACTTTTATCACAGACAAATTATTTCGACTAGAGAAATTGAAAGATTTAGAAATAACTTATCTTGGAAATACCGATTAAATCAATATATAAATGAAGCCCAAACAATTTTTGAAAGTCGCTATGAATTATTTGTTTTTGCACCTCGTGGTATTGCTAAAATATCAATTTATGCTCCTCGTAACCAAGAATTAGCGGAACTTTCTGGTATTCCACTAGGAGTGACATTAATGTTAGAATTTCGAGATGCTATTGCTCCCCGTTTACAATCATTATTAGGGTTTTTAGGAACTGGAATTGTTTTTGTACTGACTCAAGTTATTGGCCGGGGTTTAGGTTTGGTTGGAAGGGGTATTTTACAAGGAATTGGTAGCGTTTCTTTGACAGAAAAAGGACAACGGAAAAATAGAGAATAGGGTGAAAAATAAGCTGTACTGCATTTAATTTGTATAATTAAATCTAGTTTGTATAATTGTAATTATATTAATAATAATAGCGGGTAGGATGCCCGCACCACATTTTATTTGTATAATTAAAGCTAGTTTGTATAATTATATTAATAATAATAATAGCGGGTAGGATGCCCGCACCACATTTTATTTGTATAATTAAAGCTAGTTTGTATAATTATAATTATATTAATAATAATAATATCGGGCAGGATGCCCGCACCACAAGATTTATACATATTACGATTGTACAATTTAGTTGTGTAAAAGCTTATAAATTCCAATCACGACGAAAATTAAAGAAACTTGCTAATAATTCTTGAACAGCATGGTTATTATTAATTCTCTGTTTATGCCATTCTCGTGCTGTGGCGATGAGAATTTCTGATAAACTGGGATAAATGGGTGATAATTTTGCTAAATGCTGAATTTTGATATTTTCGGTTATTGCTAAAGCAATTATATTAGTTAATTCTGCTGCTGCTATTCCTAAAATAGAACATCCCAATATTTTACCATTTTTAAAAACTATTAATTTACAAATTCCTGTAATTTGTCCTTGAATTTGTGCGCTTGTAGCTGTTTTAAAATATTCTTTGAAAACTAAAACTTGATTTTGGGGATATTGATTTTTTGCTTGAATTTCTGTTAAACCAATTTGTGCTACTTTGGGATAGGTATAGATTCCCCAAGGAATACAGTGATAATTAACTTTAATTCTCGGAAAAAATAGAGCGTTTTTTATAGCAATATTAGCTTCATAATTACTAAGATTCTGAATATTATAACCACCAATTACATCACCACAAGCATAAATACGATGATTTGTCGTTTGTAATTTTTCATTGACAACTAAGCGGTGTTGATGATATTTTATTCCCACTGTAGACAAGTTCAAATATTCTAAATTTGGTTGTTGTCCGGTAGCAATGAAAATTTCATCAGTTTCTATGGCTTGATTTCCTGCTTGTACCCATTTTTGATTATCTATATGTCGAACTTGGGTGACTTTTGTTTGTGTCAAAACCCGCACACCATTAACTTCTAATTGTGCTATTAGTAATTGATTTATGTCGGGGTCAAGATGAGGAATAATACTCGATTTTTTAACTATTAAGGTAATATTACAACCAAACTGGGCTAAAATTTGGGCAATTTCTATACTTTGGGGAATACCACCAAGAATTACCCAATTTTTAGGTAATGTTGTTTTTTCTAAATAGTCCCAAATATTGGTTAAAGTCAGATATTCAATAGTATCTAATCCAGGAATGTTAGGAATTAAAGGACGTGAACCATTAGCGAGTAAGTAAGTGCGACTATACAACCGTCTTTCATTGACTATGAAACTCAAGGGAGAAGATTGAAATTGACCATTACCAACAATAATATCAACTCCTTGGGCTGCTAAATGAGGAAGGGAATTGATTTGAGTCAGATTTTTGGAAACAGAAATAGCATAGAATAAGGACTTTTTCCAGTTCAGAGATATTGTATTTTCGTCAATTCCTAGATTTACTAAATTACGAGATTGTTGGGTAATTTTAATAATTTCATTCAGTACATATTGATGATGAAAATAGTAGTTATGAGAAAAATTATCGCTGACAATTAAAGCCACTTTGGCATTTAAACCAGTAGCATTTAAAGCGGCTTGGTATGCAGTAATAGTGTCACCAAGAATAACTAGATCGTAATCAATATTGGTCATTAGTTATTAGTCAGTTGTCAGTGGTCAGTTGTCATTGGTCAGTTGTTTATTATCTATTAAGCTGATTAGTTACGCACCCAAACAAACTTTATTGTGGTGCGGGCATCTTGCCCGCTAAGACTGTACCTCATGCAGATAAAATTCGCTGTGAATGTAGTACAGTTTACCTGTTAACTACTAAAATTCTGAGTTTTTAATTTTTTTCAGGGCTGTTAATAGGCGTTGGTTATCAGAGTCAGAACGGACAGCGACGCGGAAAAAACGATCGCCTAATTGTGGAAAACTTAAACAATCACGAATTAAAATCTGGTGTTGCTGAAGTAATTTTTTTTGTAACTGGGAAGTAGACTGCTGACATTGTACCAATAGGTAGTTAGCAGCCCCTTCTAGGGGGGTGAAACCAGGGATTGAGGCTAACCCTTGGAATAGTTGATTTCTCGCCTCTGGTAGCCATTTCCAGGTGCGATTTTGAAATTCTGTATCTTCGAGAGCGGCGATCGCTGCTTTGGCTGCTAAAATATTTACAGGCCAGGGATCTCGCCATGATTGCCATTTGGCTAGACGCTGGGGGTGAGCGATAGCATAACCTAATCTTAAACCTGCTAAACTGTAAAATTTAGTAAGCGATCGTAAAATCACTAAATTCTCATATTCTTGCACCAATTCAATCAGACTTTGTTCCTGGTCAGGGGGTAAAAAGTCCATAAAAGCCTCATCCACCACCACCAAAGCAAACCGTTTTAAATACGATAGGATAGAGTCCCGTGAAAATAACTTTCCTGTCGGGTTATGAGGATTATTCAGGAGTAAACCATATTCTGAAGTCAAAAATCCGAAATCTGGAAACAGAGAAATATTCTCCTGCTTAGGTATAACCTTTGTCCCCATACTTAAATCCAGAGGAAACTCCAGCACTTTAGCATTATCAGCCGCCAGAGTGCGGTAATAATCCCCAAAAGCCGGAGTCAGTATAACGGTTGCTGCTAATTGCGCTAATTCTCTACCAACCAGAGTTAATAATTCTGCTGAACCATTACCTGGCAAAATCCAATCAGCAGCTATTTGATGAAAGTGACCCAGGGACAGTCTGAGTTCACTATATTCCGGGTCAGGATAATGCCTGAGATTATCCAATTGGGACATAATTGCTGCAATGACGCTGCTGGGCGGTCCCAATGGACTGATACTGGCAGAAAAATCCACAATAGCATCCGGGGAACAGCCAGCTAACGCCGCCGCCCAGGCTAAATTTCCCCCGTGTACTGGTTGTGGCATCAAAAATACTCTCCCTAGAACAAAATTTACTCTTTTGGGGGTGCTACTCTTTCTCTAAACTGTTTTCCAGCGGAAAAAGCGGGAACTCTGGTAGCGGGAATTTCCATTTTTTCGTTCGTTTTGGGGTTACGTCCCTCACGGGCTTTGCGTTCCCGTGACTCAAAAGAACCAAATCCCACTAATGTCACCTTATCACCATTAGAAACCGCCTCGACAATGGTGTCTATAGCAGCAGTTAAAACAGCGTCCGCCTGTTTCTTAGTAACGTTAGCTTTTTCCGCCACTGCGTCAATTAATTCGCCTTTGTTCATATTAGACTCCTAAAGTTTTACCAGATATTCTTTCAAGATGCACACTTTCGCATCTTTACGTAAATCTCGGCTTGTACAAATACAAAAATCGTTCCTAGAGAGTATTTACACTCAAAACCGCCGTAAATCCCATTGACTCGACTTTTCAATGAATCATTCTAAGGTGTTGTCGCCTGAAGTGGATAGGTGAAACTATTAATTTATATAGATTTCAGGATTTTTTGTGTTTTTAACCTCTTTTTTGTAGTTAAAACACCCTAAATTCATAGATAAATACTTAGTGGTGCTAGTCTTTATATCAGATATTTTCAGGATTTTCAATTTTTACTCTACCTCCTCTTCCCGGAGGCTGTGGTTAAAACTGCTAAAAATTGATCAGGAAAAAAAGGTTTGGCGCTTTCAACCAAACCTCCATAATTGCTGTGCTTAACAACGTACTTAATTAATTTAATTCTACTCTCAGAATAGATCATCTTCCTATAGGATGTATCCAAGTTTTTATAAACATGATATGGCATTGTCACCACACATATTAACAATATTAGCAGTCAGACAAATAATGTATATAATTTTACTAAAAAACAGCATAAAAAAGGCCTGGGTGTTAGCCAAGCCTCTATATATACCAGGTGTTTACCATATATAAATACTTTAAACTGGATATTATTGCTATTCATCATTCTTAATGATGTTTACAAAATTGGCAAAATATGATATTGAACCAGAGTATAGTGTTTTTAGCTGTTTTCCTGAGAATTGATCGGAAAAATATAAAAAAAGACCCTGAAATTATTTTCAGGGTCAGCAGGTTTTTCAGGCATTAATCAAAGTTAACACTACTCAATTTTAATAGATATTTCTACTACTTAAAGTAGAATTAAATGAAGATAGTTATGCTTTTGGTGCATAAAAAATGACAATAAAAAAGGTCTAGCATGAAGCTAAACCTGATAAAAAGCAGTTATTCGACACACCAAGGCCAATGTAAATCTACTTTTCCTTTTTTGCATCCTCCCATGGAATGTGTTTACTTATCTAGAAGTATGCTATGAACTGAACGATTTAAAATAAATTTGTATATTTGTCGGAGAAAAGACATTAAATTTATGACTATTTTCAGCAGAAATTCGCAAACACTACCACTAATTAAAAATCCCGAAAAACTAGAAAATCGTCTAGGAGAAATTCCTCCAGAACCGGGGGTTTATTTAATGAAAGATGACAGCGATCGCCTAATATATATAGGTAAATCTCGTAAATTGCGTTCTCGTGTCCGGTCCTATTTCCGCGACTCCAGTCATAAAACGGAACGTATCAACACAATGGTGAAATTAGTGACAGAAATTGAATTTATCGTCACTGATAGCGAAGCCGAAGCATTAGCACTAGAAGCGAACTTAATTAAACAACATCAACCATATTTTAACGTTTTACTCAAAGATGATAAAAAATATCCCTATCTTTGTATTACCTGGTCAGAGGAATATCCGCGTATTTTTATAACTCGTAAACGTCAATTAGCAAAACATAAAAAAGATAAATATTATGGACCTTATACAGATTCCGGTTTATTACGGGAAATACTGCATTTATGTAAACGCATTTTCCCCCTGCGACAAAGACCACAACCCTTATTTAAAGATCGTCCTTGTTTAAATTATAATATAGGTCGTTGTCCTGGAGTTTGTCAAAAATTAGTATCTCCAGAAGAATATAGAAAAATTGTCCAAAAAGTGGCGATGGTTTTTCAAGGAAGAACCCAGGAATTAATTAATATTTTAACAGAACAAATGGAAAAGGCTGCGGAGGAATTAGATTTTGAAAATGCGGCCAAAATTCGTGATCAAATAGTTGCTTTAAAATCCCTAAATGCAGGACAGAAAGTATCCTTACCTGATGATACAGTATCACGAGATGCGATCGCATTAGCCGCAGATAATCAACACGCCTGTATTCAACTATTTCAAATTCGCGCTGGTCAATTAGTTGGACGTTTAGCCTTTGTTGCTGACTCTCACCCTGAACCTGGAGAAATTTTACAAAGAGTTTTAGAAGAACATTATCAAACAGCGGAAAATATAGAAATTCCTAGCGAAATTTTAGTACAACATGATTTACCAGATAGTGAAATTCTGTCCGATATTTTAACAGAACGTAAAGGCAAAAAAGTGACAATTTTAGCTCCTTTGCGACAAACTAAAGCCGAATTAATTGAAATGGTGGAAAAAAATTCTCAATATGAATTACAAAGAATGCAAAAATTGGCGAGTAGCAATTTACAAGCAACTCAAGATCTAGCTACTATTCTCGATTTACCAGATTTACCAAAACGTATTGAAGGTTATGATATTTCCCATATTCAAGGTACTAATACTGTTGCTTCTCAAGTGGTATTTATTGATGGTTTACCAGCCAAACAACATTACCGACATTACAAAATTAAAAACCCTAATCTTAAAATTGGACATTCAGATGATTTCGCTAGTTTATCTGAAGTTATTAACAGAAGATTTAGAAAATATATTGAAAATCCCCAATTAACAAGATTAGGTAATTCTGACTGGCCTGATTTAATTATGATTGATGGTGGTAAAGGTCAATTATCTGCTGTTGTGGGTATTCTAACAGAAATGAATTTATTAGCAGATTTGCAGGTTATTAGTTTAGCTAAAAAGCAAGAAGAAATCTTTTTACCAAATTCATCTCAACCTCTCAAAACTCATCCAGAACAACCAGGAGTACAATTATTAAGAAGATTAAGAGACGAAGCCCATAGATTTGCTGTAGGTTTTCATCGTCAACAAAGAAGTGATCAATTAAAACGATCTCGTTTAGATGAAATTCCTGGTTTAGGACAACATAGACAAAAGTTACTATTAGCTCATTTTCGCTCCGTTGATTATATTCGTCAAGCGACATTTACACAATTAACGGAAGTTCCCGGAATTGGTTCCCGGTTAGCGCAAGATATTTATGATTATTTCCATCCTGTTTAAATATGTTTTTTAAGAAAATGTTTTTTAAGAAATACAAACCAGAGAGAATTTGTATTCTTGGTTAACTTTGTAAATACTATGGTTTTAAGAGATGAAAATTAGCCTGTGTATGATTGTTAAAAACGAAGAAAATACTCTACCAAGGTGTTTGGGAAGTGTGAAAGGTTTTGTGGATGAAATTGTGGTTCTCGATACGGGTTCAACTGATAAAACTCCTGAAATTGCTGAACAATTTGGAGCTAAAGTTTATCATTTTACTTGGAATAATAATTTTAGTTCGGCTCGAAATCAGGCTTTAAAATATGTGACCGGTGATTGGATTTTGGTTTTAGATGCTGATGAAACTTTAACGTCGGAAATTATTCCTTTATTAAAATCAGTTCTTCTTAAAAAAGAATATCTTGTCATTAATTTGGTGCGTCAAGAAGTTGGTTCTACACAATCACCTTATTCTCTGGTTTCTCGACTTTTTCGTAATCATCCAAATATATATTTTGATCGCCCTTATCATGCTTTAATTGATGATAGTGTGACGACAATTTTAACTCAAGAACCATGTTGGGAAGTTGGTTATTTACCAGGGGTAGCAATTGTCCATACTGGTTATCAAAAATCTGTGATTAATGCACTGCATAAATATTCTAAAGCCGCAGCCGCAATGGAGGAATTTTTTGCAAATCATCCCCATGATGCTTATGTTTGTAGTAAATTGGGGGCTTTATATGTGCAAAATGACAAAATTAATCAAGGTATGGATTTATTAAATCGAGGGTTAAATCAATTAATTGCTAATGAAATTAATCAAGATATAAATGATGATATTTTGTATGAATTACATTATCATTTGGGAATTGGTTATACACATTTACAAGATTTATCCTCAGCTATTGATCATTATCAAGCTGCGGTAGAATTACCTATTTATCCACTTCTAAAATTAGGAGGATATAATAATTTGGGAAATTTATTAAAAAATATGGGAGATTTACAATCTGCAAAAATTGCCTATGAAACAGCTATCAAAATAGATTCTAATTTCGTAATTGGTTATTATAACTTGGGGATGGTATGTAAAGCTATGGGATTATTTTCCCAGGCTATTGATTGCTATAATCATGCTATTAATCTTAATCCTGATTATGCAGAAGCTTATCAAAATTTGGGGGTTGTGTTGTTGAAAATTGGTCATGTTTCCGCTAGTTTAGAAGCTTTTGAATATGCGATCGCCCTCCATGAACTGCATAACCCCGAAGAAGCACAACGACTTCATCAGGGTTTACAGGAAATGGGTTTATTACCAAGTTAATATCAGGCTGCATAGAATCAAATATCCAGAATTATTAGCCGCAGATCAAGATTAATACATTCCCCAAACTCCTCTCTTTGTTCTGAAAGCGTCGGTCTTGTCAGATAAATTATCCTATGCAACCCCAGATTAATTCAGTATAATCACTTAATTAAATTCGAGAAAGCACGAATTTCTCTAATCTATCCATTCCCTTTTCAATGGTCGCCAAATCCGTAGCATAGGAAAGACGAATGTTATTATCAGCACAGAAAGCTATACCCGGAATAACTGCAACTTGATGTTCTGCTAATAAAGCGTCACAAAATTCCAGAGATTTTAAGCCAGTTTTGCTGATATCTGGGAATAGGTAAAAAGCACCGTCGGGTTTAGCGGTACTCAAACCAGGAATAGCGTTGAGTCTGTCTAACATGACTTGACGACGTTTAGCGAAGGCTTGACGCATTTCCTCTACGCAGTCTTGAGAACCCTCCAAAGCAGCGATCGCTCCATATTGAGCAAAAGTACAGACATTTGAGGTACTATGTCCTTGGATGGTACTAGCGGCCTTAATAATTTCTACAGGTCCGGCTAAGTAACCCAAGCGCCAACCCGTCATTGCGTAACCTTTAGCAAAACCGTTACTGATTAAAGTCCGGTTAAAAATCTCTTCACCCAAAGCCCCAATACTGATATGTTCTGCACCGTCATAGAGAATCTTCTCATAGATCTCGTCAGAAACCACATAGATATCTGCATCAACTATTACCTGTGCTAAAGCCTTAATTTCCGCCGCCGTGTATACCATCCCCGTGGGGTTAGAAGGGGAGTTAAGGACAAATAACTTAGTTTTTGGGGTAATTGCCTGTTTCAGTTGTTCTGGGGTGATTTTGTACCCTGTAGAAGCGTCTGTTTCTACAATCACAGACTTCCCACCGACTAAAGTTACCATTTCGGGGTAACTTAACCAATAGGGGGCGGGAATAATTACCTCATCGCCGGGGTCAATTAGTGCTACAATTAAATTGTAAAGAGAATGTTTACCACCATTGGTGACAATCACATTTTCTGGCTTATAATTAAGACCATTATCATTTTTTAGCTTGCGAGCGATCGCTTCCCTTAACTTTGGTTCTCCTGTGGCTGGACCGTATTTAGTTTTACCCTCAGCCAAAGCCTTTGAGGCTGCGGCTTTAATGTGTGCTGGGGTGTCAAAATCCGGTTCTCCAGCACTAAAACTACAAACATCTATACCCTTATCCTTCATAGCCTTAGCTTTAGCTGTAATGGCTAAGGTGATGGAAGGTGTTACCCGACTTACTCTTTCTGCCAGCTTCATTCTACTTTAATTTGACGAATATCTGTCCTATTGATCTCAGGATATCCCATAATTCTCTTCTATATTTGCCTTTTTTTAAATTCTTTTTCCTTCACCAGCGGTAAATATTGAGATCAATAAATTCCCATAATACCAAGTATATGATCATATTTCCAGCTAGTGGAGGAATTAAAACAAGTATTAAATGATTATAGCGGTTCTAAATAAAATATTAAATATTGCTTCCTAATTACCAATCACCAACCAAATAATGACACAAACACTCCCAGAAAAAGATATTAATTTACGCTACTTAATTGATAATTTTGGCATTGAGTTAGTTTTAGATGGACAATTTTTCTGGGAATGGCAAGCAGGATTACCAGAAATTACAGATTTAGATAAACAACTTTTAGACAAAGTAAAAGCTGGTTATTTGAATCTTCTCAATTATCCACCATTACTGGAAGATATTGTCAGAATGGCAATTGTAGATCCAATACTTTTTATCGGTGATTTTTACCTATCTCCTTTTGATGTAAAATCGGAAGAATCTATAGATATTGCTGTACCAGATGAAGATGTAATTATTAAGGGGAGAATGGATATTTTAGTTTTAAAAAATCAATTATGGGTGATGATTATTGAGTCAAAAAAAGCTTCATTTTCTATTGAAGAAGGACTAGCGCAAATTTTATCATATATGTTAGGTAATCCCTATCATGATCAACCCAGTTTTGGGATGATTGCTACAGGTAGCGAGTTTATTTTTGTGAAATTAGTCAAAGGAAAACCTACCCGTTATTCTTTATCAAAAGGTTTCTTAATGCGTAATCCTGGCAATGAATTATATGATGTATTGCGTGTTCTCAAGCATTTAACTCAACTAGTGACCGTAACGGATCATAATCAATAATCATAATCAATAAAGATGGAGGTGAGTTATGGTTCAAGCATTAACAAAATTATTAACTTTTGCAGATTTCATCCTTGAATACGGTAACAACCCCCGCTATGAACTTGCAGACGGAGAATTGATTGACATGGAACCAACAGGACCCCACGAAACCGTCGGTGGTAAAATAGCAACTCAACTGGGTATTGCTATTACCAATGCACAACTTCCCTGGTTTATCCCTCGTACCTGTCTTATCCGTCCTTTTGCAGAAATAGCCACAGCCCGACGACCTGATATTGTAGTATTAGATGAAACTTTGCTGCACCATGAGCCTTTTTGGGAACATCAACCAATTATTGCTTTAGGACAATCAATTAAATTAGTGGTTGAAGTTGTCAGCACTAACTGGGAAACAGATTATGCTCGTAAAGTTGAAGAATATGCTTTATTAGGAATTTCTGAATATTGGATTGTTGATTATCGAGGTTTGGGAGGAGTGGTTTTCATTGGTAAACCAAAGCAACCGACATTTACGGTTTGTCAATTAATTGGGGAAGATTATAGTCAGCAACAATATCGTTTAGGAGAATATATCAAATCTTCTCTTTTACCTTCTTTACAACTGCGTCTAGATGATATTATGCCACGATAATTTTTGTCAGAATTTATCTATCATAGGGAAATAAGATCAGGGCTAAAGCCCTGACTACGAACAAATGATATGATAATTTTTTGTGACACTTGCCTAAGTCCTAATTAACTCAGTTTTGATAATCACATTATTAAAATAATTATCACTTCCAGCAAATAAGTCCTCATAAGTCCTCAAACCCAAAGACGTTATTTCTTCAGCAAATCCTAAATATGCAATATAATAGTATCATTATCACCATAGCTACAGTTAATTTTGATTGTATCCTTAGTTTCTATACTCAATTACTAGAACAAGAACCAAAAAAACTCATCCCCCGTATTTATGCTGAGTTTGAAATCCCTGGTTTAAAATTAGGTATTTTTCAACCCAAACCAGTTAACGCAGCAGAATTTGTCACTAATTCCCAAAGTCCCCTAAGTTTGTGTTTAGAAGTCAATAATTTAGAAAGCGCCATATCTTACTTAACATCTTTAGGTTATCCCCCACCAGGAATAATTTATACCGCTTCCCATGGTAAAGAAATTTACGCCTATGACCCCGATGGTAACAGATTAATTTTACATCAATCTAACTAATACTAATATGGGAAGTTATTAGTCACAACGAACAACGAACAACTGACAACTGACAACTGACAACTGACAACTGACAACTGACAACTGACAACTGACAACTGACAACTGACAACTGACAACTGACAACTGACAACTGACAACTAACAAAGAACAACGAACAATAAATGTCTATTACACAAAACTACAAATTAAATCTAATCCAATGGTATCCTGGACACATCGCCAAAGCTGAAAAGAATCTCAAGGAACAGCTAAAACGGGTAGATGTAGTTTTAGAAGTACGAGATGCTCGTATTCCCCTAGCAACAAACCATCCACAAATGAATGAATGGGTGGGAACAAAAACGCGGATACTGGTACTTAACCGAGTAGATATGATTTTACCACAGGTGCGATCGCGCTGGATAGAGTGGTTTAAAAATCAGAGTGAAGTTCCATATTTTACCGATGCTCAACATGGACAGGGAATTACAGCGATCGCCAAAGCTGCCCAAAAAGCAGGTATAGAAATTAACAAACGTCGTCAAGAACGGGGAATGTTACCCCGTCCTGTCCGCGCCGTGGTTATTGGTTTTCCCAATGTCGGTAAATCGGCTCTAATTAACCGTCTCATAGGTAAACGAGTGGTAGAAAGTGCTGCCCGTCCCGGTGTTACCCGTCAACTACGATGGGTCAGAATTTCGGATCAGCTAGAATTATTAGATGCACCGGGTGTCATCCCCGCTAGACTCGATAGCCAAGCCGCAGCAGTGAAATTAGCCATTTGTGATGATATCGGTGAAGCATCCTATGATAACCAACTCATCGCCGCTGCATTCGTAGATATACTTAATGAACTTCAGGAAACATACCCAAAATTTTTACCACCCCATCCATTACTAACACGATATGATCTTGACTCAGTAATCCACACAGGGGAAGCGTATTTACAAGCTTTAGCAGAACATCGCTACAAAGGAGACATAGAACGTACAGCTAGACAAATGATCACCGATTTTCGGAAAGGATTATTGGGGAGTATTCCTTTAGAATTACCACCAATGTAACTGTTAATTTCCTATTCAGCTTGTGAATATTTTTCAGCCAAAATGTCTAAAATATGAGTTATAAATATGTTAGATCATAAATAATAAGCAACAAAGAATAGAGAATAATTAAATTACGAATTTTGACACTATTTTTTATTCAGAGGTCAAATAATGGCTATAGCTACTATTAACCCCTATACCGGGGAAACACTGAAAATTTTTGAGCCGTTACAAAAAATGGAAATTGCTGCTAAATTAGATTTAGCAGGAAAGGCTTTTCAAGAATACCGTCAAACAAGTTTTTTAGAGAGGTCTCACTGGTTAGAACAAGCAGCGACTATTTTAGACCAAGAAAAGACAGATTTGGGGAAATTGATGACTTTGGAAATGGGTAAACCATTAAAAGCTGCCATTGCTGAAGTCGAAAAATGCGCCCTTGTTTGTCGTTATTACGCCGAAAATGCCCCTAGTTTTCTCGCTGATGTCACTGTTAAAACTGATGCTAGTCATAGCTTTGTAAAATATCAGCCGTTAGGGGTTATTCTCGCCGTCATGCCCTGGAATTTTCCTTTTTGGCAAGTTTTCCGGTTTGCAGCACCGGCACTGATGGCGGGCAATGTAGCCTTACTCAAACACGCTTCTAATGTACCACAATGTGCATTAGCAATTGAAGACATTTTAAATCGTGCTGGTTTTCCTGGTGGTGTATTTCAAACATTATTAATTGGTGCAGATCAAGTTGCTGATTTAATGGCGGATGATCGAGTTAAAGCTGCTACTTTAACAGGTAGTGAACCAGCAGGTGCATCTCTCGCTGTTGCATCTGGGAAACAAATCAAAAAAACTGTTTTAGAATTGGGGGGAAGTGACCCATTTATAGTTTTAGAAAGTGCTGATTTAGAAACAGCAGTTTCTACTGCGGTGACAGCGAGAATGTTGAATAACGGACAATCTTGTATTGCAGCCAAACGCTTTATTATTGCTGAGGCTGTTGCTGATAAATTTCAAAAATTGCTGTTAGAAAAATTCCAATCTCTGAAAATTGGCAATCCCATGGATTTAGATACAGATTTGGGACCCTTAGCAACTTCCAATATTCTCCAAGAATTAGACCAACAAGTGAAAAAAGCCGTCAAAAGTGGCGGTAAAATCCTCACAGGTGGACATCCTTTAACAGAAATGTCGGGGAACTTTTACCCACCAACAATTATCATAGATATTCCTGTAGATACACCAATTGCCCAAGCAGAATTTTTTGGACCTGTAGCATTATTATTCCGAGTTCCTGATATCAACGCAGCGATTAAATTAGCTAATGATACTCCCTTTGGTTTAGGTGCAAGTGCATGGACAACAAATACAGAAGAACAAAATCGCCTAATTACAGAAATTGAAGCCGGGGCAGTATTTATTAATGGCATGGTCAAATCTGATCCTCCTTTACCTTTTGGAGGAATTAAACGTTCTGGTTACGGTAGAGAATTGAGTATTCAAGGTATTCATGAATTTGTGAATATCAAGACTGTTTGGGTGAAGTAAGGGCTTTCCTGCCGTTAGCCCGTACAGGAGTTCAGGAGAAAGACCAATCACCAATTACCAATTACCAATTACCAATTACCAAACTTATGAATACCGCAGAATTATTAGTACAGTGTTTAGAAAACGAAGGAGTTCAATATGTTTTTGGACTTCCTGGAGAAGAAAATTTGCACGTTTTGGAAGCTTTAAAAACATCATCAATTCAATTTATTACCACCCGTCATGAACAGGGTGCTGCATTCATGGCTGATGTTTATGGTAGGTTAACAGGAAAAGCGGGAGTATGTCTTTCTACTCTCGGTCCTGGGGCAACTAATTTAATGACAGGGGTGGCAGATGCTAATCTAGATGGTGCGCCATTGGTGGCAATTACCGGCCAGGTGGGAACAGATAGAATGCACATTGAATCCCATCAATATTTGGATTTAGTGGCTATGTTTGCCCCCGTTACTAAGTGGAATAAACAGATTGTTAGACCGAGTATTACACCAGAAGTCGTCAGAAAAGCCTTCAAGCGATCGCAAACAGAAAAACCCGGCGCTGTTCACATTGATTTACCAGAAAATATCGCCGCTATGTCCGTAGAAGGCAAACCTTTAAATAAGGATAATAGTGAAAAAACCTATGCTTCTTTTGCTAGTATTCGCGCCGCATCTGCCGTAATTTCCCAAGCAGTTAATCCCATCATTTTAGTAGGAAATGGTGCAATTCGCGCCCAATCTAGCGACGCAGTAACGCAATTTGCTACCCAAATGAATATTCCTGTTGTGAATACTTTTATGGGTAAAGGTGTGATTCCCTACACCCATCCTTTAGCACTTTGGTCTGTAGGATTACAACAACGAGATTTTATTACCTGCGGTTTTGATAATTCAGATTTAGTCATAGCTATTGGTTATGATTTAATTGAATTTTCTCCTAAAAAATGGAATCCTGAAGGGACAATTCCTATTATCCATATTGCCGCAACCTCTTCGGAAATTGATAGTAGTTATATTCCCCAAGTTGAGGTAGTAGGAGATATTTCTGATTCCCTGAATGAAATACTAAAATTAGCAGATAGACAAAATAAACCCCATCCCTATTCTATCAGCTTACGTCCTAATATTCGGGCTGATTATGAAGAATATGCCCAAGATGATCAATTTCCTATTAAACCCCAAAAATTAATTTATGATTTGCGGCAAGTTATGGGACCTGATGATATTGTGATTTCTGATGTGGGTGCACATAAAATGTGGATTGCTAGACATTATCATTGTCATAGTCCCAATACTTGCATTATTTCTAATGGTTTCGCAGCTATGGGTATCGCTATTCCTGGTGCATTGGCCGCAAAATTAGTCTATCCAAATCGTAAAGTTGTCGCTGCAACTGGTGACGGTGGTTTTATGATGAATTGTCAAGAATTAGAAACAGCTTTGCGAGTGGGAACTCCCTTTGTAACTCTGATTTTTAATGATGGTGGCTATGGTTTAATTGAATGGAAACAAGAAAATCAATTTGGTAAAGGAAACTCATCTTTCGTTCATTTTGGTAATCCTGATTTTGTCAAATTTGCCGAAAGTATGGGATTAAAAGGTTATCGAGTTGAATCTGCTGTAGATTTAGTTCCTATGCTGAAAGAAGCGCTCTCTCAAGATGTTCCAGCAGTTATAGACTGTCGCGTAGATTATCGGGAAAACAGTCGTTTTACTAAAAAAGCTGGTGAGTTAATTTGTGAAGTTTAAACTCTTGTAAGGGTGGGTTTTCCCCACTCTTTATTACATCTTAGTATTACAAAAATTATGTAAATAGTTATAAAGTTCACGAAATAAAGGACATTTTTTTTGTAAATTTTCCGGGACTATTTTTAGTAATAACAAAGGTGTATGTAATCCTTTAGAAAATCGGACTGATTGCATATCAAAGTTTAGTTCTAGTGAAATGCTACTATCAACAATTAGCTGAGATAATTTATCTTGACAACAATCTCGATCTTGATCATATTTACTAAAAGATTCAGGATCATCAAACGAGATATTTTTCTGAGTGCTTAACCACCAACGCATTTTTTCATGTCTACCGCGAAAATCTGGATGTTTAGCAATAGTATTATCCCAATCCCCAATCATCCATGATTCTAATTCAGGTGCAGCAAAAGCGATATATTGAGGAATATCATGAGATTCAGTTATTTTGGAGATTGCTGATATAAACTTCTCTCTTTGAGAATTAACATCTCGACAATCTAAATCATCAAAAACTAAAATTAAATCACATTTTTTGGGATCACATTGCAAAGCAATAGGTAATTCTTGAGTAATTTGTTCAATTAAACTCTTACCTGTTTTACCATAACCAGTTACCTTCCCAGGTTTTGGTCCTGGTTTGAGTCTTGCTGGTGTTTTCCGTTCAAATTGACAACTGGGAAAATTTTTTTCTAAAAAAGGAATTAATCCTCTCACCTCCGCTTCTCCACCACCTGCAAATACCCAAACTACCACGGCCATCCTCCCACAGTAGGATCTCCTACACGGTATAAATCACCTAATTGCCATCCTGCTTCTAGTTTTTGATCTAAAATCTCATGAGAGAGTGTTTTCATAGAAAAATGCGTCTTATCTTGAGAATAAAAACAATAAACATTTTCTAAGGAATCTGTAAAATGATCTAAAAGATCAGGACTATGAGTAGTGATAATAATTTGAGTTTTTCTAGCAGCTTGTTTAATCCATTCTGCTAAAATTGGCATCCAAGATACGTGCAAACCTAATTCTGGTTCATCAATAACTAATAAGGAAGGTAAAATAGGAGAATGTAATATAGTCGCCCAGCATAACATTCTTACTGTTCCATCTGACATTTCTGTAAGATAAAATGGTTCTTTAATATCTTCAAAATGCCATTCTAATGTTAATGATAATCTCCCAGAACGAAGAGAACGCAGACGACGGGTTTTAGGTAAAATGGACTTCATGGCATTATTAATGCTGTCTTCAAAGTCAATATTTTCCTGGGTTAAATTCTCAAATACTAAAGGTAAATTATTTCCTGATGTAGATAAATAAATATCATTTCCTCCTATTTTTGGTTCTGAATTTCTAATTTGATGCAAATCCATATTATTCGCATTATAAAATTGCCATTGAGAAACAAAATTAATTAATTGTGTTCTGAGTCTATAAGCATATACGCTAGTAAGTGCATATTTACTATTTTCTAGCAATTTTGGTATTATGGCTAAACCTAAAGAATTTGTAGGAATCTTATTTATTAATTCGGAACTAATTTTACTATTATTATTAACTGATATCACACCTTTACCTGTTTTTTGAAGCTTTGGATCATGAAATTTATAATAATAAAAAGGTGATGAATCTGGATTGGGTAAATCATCTCCAGCATATAAGGATTCTTGATGAATAGTTAATTTTTGTGTTTTCCGATCTACAAATAAATCAATATCAAGAATTGGACTTTTAATTTGAGTACGATATTGTAAGATTTCTGAGAAACCGTATAATAATTTAATTACAGCAGGACTAGCAATACTACTATCTAATATTCTATCATTGCCAATTTTACTAATTGCTTCTTCAAAAGATGTAATACCACGACTTTGATCAGAAACATTAGTTAAACAATCCTTTAAAAATTTTAATGTGCTGATGAAATTACTTTTTCCAGAACCATTTGATCCTATGAAAATATTGAGATTTTTTAACTCTATGGCTTGAGATAATGAGAGATTTTTATAATTTTGGGTAAAAATAAATTTAAGAATTGGTTGATCCATATTTTTTCTACTAGCAGAAAGATATTTTTGACTGAGAAGATTATACAATATATTTTCCGAAATTTACAAGAAATATATAGCCTTTCTCCGTCTAGTGAGGTACAGTAACAACAATGAGTAAACCAATTATAATCTATACCAAATTTGTAGAAAGTTTTGTTTCTTACAATACCTAGTCCAAATTGGAAAAAGCTTTGATTTGTAGATTTGTAGGTTGGGTTGAAGTATGAAACCCAACATGAGCGTTCCATTGCGCTGTTGCTTAACTCAACTTACAGGAAATGGACTGGGAAAAAAATTAGAATCTGTGCAACAAACAGCACAGATTTTTCTAGCTGAAAGTGTTATTTATAAGTAAATCACAACTCAGTTTTTTCACTTTCCCCCCATAAACTAATTTATATTTTGACTATTTTTTTCTAACAACAATCAATATCGTTTTGACAAATTAATAAAATTGGGGACTACTTTTACAGGATGCTATTTTCCCAACTTCTATGCAAATTTGCCAAAATCCGAATTGTTCCAATCCCTTCAACCCAAAAACCTCTACATATTGCCAAAGTTGTCAAGAAAGTAACTTTGGAGAAATGCTGCGAAACCGCTACCGGGTTTTAAGATTATTAGGTGA
This sequence comes from Dolichospermum sp., assembly GCA_046070105.1. Taxonomy (GTDB): domain Bacteria; phylum Cyanobacteriota; class Cyanobacteriia; order Cyanobacteriales; family Nostocaceae; genus Dolichospermum. Next base: position 8,238 of record JBJUHT010000191.1, on the reverse strand, counting down.
AGGTGGTTTTAGCAGAACCTACGCTGCTGAAGATGTAGATAGACTTAATGCACCCTGTGTTATTAAGCAATTTTTCCCCCAAGTTCAGGGAACTGGACAACGTGCTAAAGCTGCGGAATTTTTTAAAGAAGAAGCCTTTAGATTGTATGATTTGGGAGAAAATCATTCCCAAATTCCGCGACTTTTGGCTTATTTTGAACAGGGTTCTAGTTTATATTTAGTCCAGGAATTTATAATTGGTAAAACTCTTCTAGAAGAACTGCAAAATCAAGCTTATAGTGAAATAGAAGTTCGTCAACTTTTGACTGATTTATTACCAGTTTTAGATTTTGTTCACAAACATAATGTAATTCACCGGGACATTAAACCAGAAAATATTATTCGTCGAGATAGTGATAAAAAACCTGTCTTAATTGATTTTGGGGGTGCAAAACAAGTTACTCAAACTAGTCTAGCTAGACAAGCAACAGCTATTTATACTCTCGGTTATGCACCAACAGAACAAATGGCCGGGTTTGCTTGTCAAGCAAGTGATTTATATGCTTTGGGTGTAACTTGTGTGCGGTTATTAACTCAAGATTTACCATTACAAAATGATTATGGACAACTAAAAGATCATCTTTATGATGCTATGAATGCTAAATGGTTATGGAAGGAACGTTTACAACTTAAAGGAATTACTATTAGTGATGAATTAAAGCTAATCTTAGATAAATTACTCCAACATTTTGCCAGTGATAGATATCAGTCAGCAATGGATGTTTTACATGATTTGAATTTTCCTAAATCTCCCGTTGCTATTAAATTCCCCCCTGTTTCTAAACCACCATTAACACCATTACCTCCACCACCTCCCACCAAAATTATTGTTCCCTTACCACCTTTATATAACTTTGATTTTTATGTCATTACTGTAGATACTTCTGGGAGAGAAGTTAACCGGGATAGACGTAATTCTAAATATTTTCATGAGGAATTAGGCAAAAATACAACTTTAGAAATGGTGTCAATTCCTAATGGAACTTTTATCATGGGTTCTCCTATTTGTGAAGGTGATAGTGATGAACGTCCCCAACATCAAGTAATAGTTCCATCTTTTTTTATGGCTAAATATCCTATTACTCAAGCACAATGGAGAATAGTAGCAGCTTTACCAAAAGTTCAACAAGAATTACATCCCAACCCCTCGAAATTTAAAGGTACAAATTTGCCAGTAGAAAATGTTTCTTGGTATGAAGCTGTAGAATTTTGTGCTAGATTAAAGATTAAAACTGGTAGAGAATATCGTTTACCTAGTGAAGCAGAATGGGAGTATGCTTGTCGTGCGGGAACTACTACATCTTTTCATTTTGGAGAAACAATTACCTCGGATTTAATTAACTGTAGTAATAGTAATACTTATGTTGGAGAACGCAAAAGTAGATTTCGTAAACAAACAACAAATGTTGGTTATTTTGAAGTTGCAAATGCTTTTGGTTTATATGATATGCACGGTTTAGTATGGGAATGGTGTGCCGATCCTTGGCATAATAACTATCATGGAGCGCCTATAGATGGTAGTGTATGGGAAAATGGTGGTGATCAACATCGTCGAGTTTTAAGAGGTGGTGCGTGGAATTTTAACGCGGAACTTTGTCGCAGCGCTAGTAGAAGTTGGAATGAAGCAGACGGTGGTTTAAGAATTTGTGGTTTTCGAGTAGTATTTTCTGTTGAAATTTAGTTAGTAGGGTGTGTTGTCTTGGACTTTTTAACACACCCTAAGAAATTAGATGATTGATTATTTGGAAATCCCTAATCTAAATTAAATTCCACAAATTCTGGTAATCCTGGATATACCATATTTCGATCTATGGCTGATAATATCTTCTGATCAGAATTAGGAGAATTTAAACAACGACAAACTAATTTAGCAACATCTGCACGATGAATAGTCCCCACAATTTGAGGATTTTCAGTTAAAATTCCGTTGTTGGTAGCAGGTTCTGATTTTAAACCACCAGGACGAATAATTGTGTAGTTCAGTCCGCTGGAAATCAGGTATTGTTCAGCCTTTTCTTTTTCAATTAAAACGGGTTTGAGTGCTGCTAATGCTTGGGGTGGTAAAGCTACCACACTATCACCACTACCAATGGAAGTTACCAAAATAAACTTTTTTACTCCCGCTTTAACTGCGCCATCAATCAGGTTTTTATTACCGATATAATCAGGTTTGATATCATCTGTTGGTAAACCTCCTAATGTACTGATAACCGCTTGAATAGGTTCATTTCCTAACATTCCCTTTTCAATATCTGCCGCATTTAAAGCATCTCCTAAAACTGGATAAATACCCATTGCTTTTAGTTCTACAGCAGCGGTTTCTGTTCTTACAAGTGCCTTGACTTGAATTTCCTGTGCTGTCAAATATTTAGCGATTTCTTGGCCAACACCCCGACTTGCACCTGCTAGAAAAATGTAAGATGTGATTGACATAATTAGTTTATAAAAAAAGATCCTATATTTATATCTATCACAAAATGATCATTTTAGAATGGAACTATTTCAAATTCAAAAGTAGCAAGTAAACGATCATCAATATAAACTTGTATTTGATGTTTACCTAAAGGGTCTCCAGGAGAAATAGTCCAGAAATTTTCAATGACACCATTAACAGGTGTTTGTATTCGCGTCGAAGTTGCCGTTTTTCCATCTTTTGATATTGACAGATTTTGATCATTTTCTGTGATCCAAGTTTCGGGAGTTTTTGGTAAAGTTAAAACTTCTCTCCATTGGATTTTACGCGGATATTTATCAAGTTTAATTCTCCAACCATAAGCATCACCTTCTTTTAAGGGAATGGTAGTTGTTGGCAAAAAATTGCCCTTTCCTGATGAGTTAATTATCTTGATTCCAAATTCAGTTTTGTTAACAACTAGTTGTTTATTAATAGCAGGACTATGTTTTGGTTGACTGACTGCTATAGCAATATCAGAGTTATTTAAACCCGATACTATTAATGGAAATATTAAGGATAAAGAAACTACTAAAACCCGATTATTTACAACTTTCATCACCATTATCTTCTCATAAAAAAAAGTAGGATCTATACTTTATATCCTACTTGATAAACATATTTTTGGCAATAGTTAATTAATCTTCATCAAGGGCAGGTAAAATTTCCTCGAATTGCCACAATCGATCTTTATTTTTCAGAAACCAAATTCGAGTTTCTGTAGTTAATTGACCCCAAATAATATCAGCAGAAACATAGGGAGAAGCATATTGAAATTCTTCACCGATAATTCTGAGATTATCTTCTATATTTCGGGGAATACCAAAATCTTGCCAATCAATTTTAACATTTCTGCCAGTAACTCCCGCAGTGGGGTCAAAAATTAATTGTGCGGCTCTAACTAAGTCAGCAAAGTGTTGCGGTTTTAACCCAATTACTTCTTGGATTTCAGGTGATTTATAGGCATCTTCAGACATTTTACTGGAGTTATGTAGATGTGTAATTTAGGAAATTTACTACCAGAGATTATCCCACTCTCTTTAGTTTAGCTTAAAAAATTGAGATAAAATTTCAGAACAAAACCTCTCATAAAGTTTTAGTTGCTAATTCGATTTGACAATTTCTTTGATTTTATTGCTACACTGAAATTAAAGGGGGAATTTTATTTTTTACGATCAAATTTTTGGTCTCAATAGAGACTTCTCTTGATAAAGAGGTATAACAATATGTGGCAAAAATTCCGTAATCGCACGGAAGCAGGAAAACTGTTAGCTGCTCGGTTGACAGAATATACCCATTGTCCTGATATTTTAGTGCTAGGACTTCCCCGTGGTGGTGTACCTGTAGCTTATGAGGTAGCAAAGGGACTTAATGCACCCTTAGATATCTGCTTGGTACGGAAACTAGGTGTACCCGGACATCAGGAATTGGCTATGGGGGCTATTGCAACCGGAGGAGTCCGTGTTATAAATGATAATGTTGTAGATTCATTGCAGATTTCCCAAGCAACTATTGATGAAGTAGTAGCAATAGAAATGCGGGAATTAGACCGCCGCCGTCACGCCTATCGCAGTAATCTTCCTGATCCAATAGTAAAAAATCATACTATTATTTTAGTTGATGATGGTATTGCTACGGGGGCTACTATCCGAGCAGCGATCGCTACATTGAAAAAACAACAACTCCGTAAGCTTGTAGTAGCTGTTCCTGTGGCGGCGGTATCTACTTGTGAAGAATTAAAAGCCGAGGTAGATCAGGTTATATCAATAATAACACCAACTAACTTGTATGCAATTGGCATTTGGTACGAGGATTTTCGGCAAACAACTGACGCTGAAGTATGTGAACTTTTGACAACGCAAAAATTGCTGATAGCCCAGGACTCCTAAATCAAAGTTACAGTTATTTTACAGTTATTTGGAGAATACTTGGTGTCAGTTAAGAAAGTGTCACTCTCTACAATAGCTATTTGCCGTCCAAAGAAGTATGATTAGTAAATGCAAGGAGTGATACCACTTCACTTGATACTTGTTACAAGTCCCCTCGCACTGCTTATAATTTCTGTTATTTGAGTTGCGAGTCTCAAATGTCACAAAATTAGTGAGATGGTATAAAGTTATACGGGGAAACGCTTGAGTTACAAAAAACTCAGGTGTTTTTTTTGCTAATAAATACCGGAAGTTTGACTTTAATTGCACATTTACAAGCCTCTTCTTGTCAAAATCAGAAGAGGATAGTCTGATATCTTACAGCGAATTTGCTGGTAAATGAACCACGGTTTTTGTTTCGCGCAAAGGCGCAAAGGAAGAAGGTAATCAAAGTCTGGTTTAAGTCACCGAAAACTGCTGTAAATCTAAGTAGGTTGGCCTGAAAAATTGTCATTATTTAATAATTGTACACCAAGTGCCAAAACAACATACACTTTTTGTGAATTAACCTCACAATCATGAGTTGGCCATGAATAAGTTTTTATTTGTCAGTGATTTAGATCATACCCTAGTAGGCGATGATCAGGCATTGTTGGTATTAAGCGATCGCTTGCAACAGCATCGTCAACAATATGGTACAAAGATAGTCTACTCTACAGGGCGATCGCCTGTGCTTTACCGCGAACTCCAACGGGAAAAAAATCTCTTTTCCCCAGATGCTTTAGTTCTCTGTGTTGGTACGGAAATATATTTGCATGGTAGCAACCATCCTGACACAGAATGGGCGGATATTCTCTCTCAAGGTTGGCATCGGGAAAAGATTTTATCCATTACTGAGAAATTCCCGGAATTAGTGTTACAACCAGATACGGAACAACGTCCTTTTAAAGTCAGTTTTTTCCTGAAAGCAGAATTATCGGGCATTTTACCACAACTTGAGACAGAATTGCAAAAATCCCAACTAAATATAAAATTAATTTATAGTAGTGAAATCGACCTTGACATTTTACCCCATACCAGCGATAAAGGTCAAGCAATGCAGTTCCTCCGTCAGAAGTGGAAATTTGCAGCCGAGCAGACTGTTGTTTGTGGTGACTCAGGTAATGATATTGCTTTGTTCGCTGTTGGTAGGGAACGGGGAATCATTGTCGCTAATGCTCGTGAGGAGTTACTGCAATGGTATCATCAGCATCCTGCTGACTATCGTTACCTCGCACAAAATCCTTGTGCTGCTGGGATCATGGAAGGTTTAAAATATTTTGGTTTCTTAGAATGATTAGTTATCTTAAAGGTATCGTCGCTGGTGTTCAAACCATTACCCCTAATCGTGTTATCTTGACCTTAGAGGTAAATGCCATAGGTTATGATTTGCAAATTCCTCAACGTCTGGCCAACCAGTTCACATCTACGGGAGATGTGGTACAAATTTTTACCCATTACCAGATTCGGGAAGAAGTACCTATGCTCTACGGTTTTTCTTCTCCTTCGGAACGGGATTTGTTTCGTTATTTACTCAGTGTCAGTGGTATTGGTGCTTCCTTGGCTATCGCACTCTTGGATACAATGGAATTACCAGAGTTAGTTCAAGCTATTATCGCCGCTAATATCCAAATCTTAATTCAAGCCCCTGGTATAGGCAAAAAGACCGCTGAACGCATCTGTTTAGAACTCAAGAGTAAATTAATCGAATGGCGCAAATCAGCGGGCTTCTTCGTCGCTACAGGCGGACCTGCACCAGGAATTTTAGAGGAAGTACAAATGACTCTCTTTGCTTTGGGGTATACTGCTCATGAAGTTAGTAATGCTTTGCACGTCGTTAGTGAGGATATTGGTTTACCCAAAAACGCCTATGTAGAGGATTGGATTAGACAAGCGATCGCTTATTTAAGCAGCAATGATATGATTTTACAGTAGATTACAGGATCAAGAGGTACAAATGTTCATGGTAAAACCCTGATTGTGTCTGCATACTACCAACTTATATGTACCTCAATCAAAATGCAACCGTTAAAACACTAACATAGAATTTTCAGAGGACAGAATGTACGACAGCGATAAACGTAAACTATTATCAGCCTTGTGTCACGGAGCAATTTTTTTTAGCACTACAATTGTCTCCGTCGGTTTACCTGTAGCTATATTATTTGTATCAGATGATCCTGTGGTCAAAGAAAACGCCAAGGAATCTATCAATTTCCATTTTAACGTTTGGTTCTATGGAGCAATTCTCGCAGCTTTGTTTTTTTTAACCAGTTGGTTGGTTTTAACCCTCATCATCCTCTTACCATTAACAGGTTTAGGGTATATATTACACTGGGGATTAACAATCTGGGCGCTAATTGCTGTTTTCAGCAAACCTGAACAACCCTACCGTTATCCCTTTATTTTCCGGGTTTTTTAAAACAAAGTATTTCCCTGCTGCTGTCACCTCCGGGAATAGGCAATTAACCGCAACAGACCAAGAAATGATATAAAATCATTGAGAATATTGACTGAATTTTTTTAAGATTGTTTTTTGCTAGTAATCAGCAAATGTCCATCAAGTTGTAAAATATAAAATTGCCCCACAGCTTCATCAACAGCAGGGCAAAAGACAGTTAAAGCACTGCTTGTAGTTTGTCTGAATAGAGCCGACTAAAAACCTGCTTATGTGACGCTTTATTCTGTGTCCATTGTATTGTTTTCTCTGCACAAAATTTATGTTTCCTATCCACCGCCCCCGTCGTCTGCGTAGCCATACCCAATTACGCCGTATGGTACGTGAAACCGTTTTAACTACTAGCGATTTGATTTATCCATTGTTTGCTGTACCAGGGGAAAGTATAGCCAAAGAAGTCAAATCTATGCCCGGTGTTTATCAACTTTCCGTAGATAAAATTGTTGAGGAAGCTAAAGAAGTTTATGATTTAGGCATTCCCGCAATTATCCTCTTTGGAATTCCTGAAGATAAAGATATAGATGCTACTGGCGCGTGGCACGATTGTGGTATTGTCCAAAAAGCAGCAACCGCAGTTAAAAATGCCGTTCCTGATTTAATTGTTGTGACTGATACCTGTTTGTGTGAGTACACAAGTCATGGCCATTGTGGTTATTTACAAGTTGGGGATTTAACAGGTAGAGTATTAAATGATCCAACTTTGGAATTATTAAAGAAAACCGCAGTTTCCCAAGCTCAAGCTGGTGCAGATATTATCGCACCTTCGGGAATGATGGATGGTTTTGTGCAAGCAATTCGCGCTGGTTTGGATGCAGCGGGCTTTGAACATATCCCCATTATGTCCTACGCTGCTAAATATGCTTCAGCTTATTATGGACCTTTTAGAGATGCGGCAGACTCAACACCACAATTTGGAGATAGACGCACGTACCAAATGGACCCCGGTAACGCTAGGGAAGCCCTGAAAGAGATTGAGTTAGATATCGCTGAAGGTGCGGATATGCTAATGGTTAAACCAGCATTGGCATATATTGATATTATCTGGCGCGTTAAGGAAGCTAGTAATTTACCTGTAGCGGCTTACAATGTGTCTGGTGAGTATGCAATGGTGAAAGCAGCAGCTTTAAATGGTTGGATTGATGAGCAGCGTGTTGTTATGGAAACTTTAACCGGGTTTAAACGGGCTGGTGCTGATTTAATTTTAACTTATCACGCTAAGGATGCGGCTCGGTGGTTGTAAGTTACAGCACTTACCGATGTTATGAGGTACAAAGTCACCCCACCCCCAACCCCCTCCAATATCAAAAGTTTATCCTTTTCTTCCCCCCGCTGCGGGGGGATTGAGGGGGGTGCGAGGAGGGGGCTTAATATGTACCTCATAA
>JBJUHT010000190.1:0-67696 GCA_046070105.1 Dolichospermum sp. | reverse complement strand
AGTCTTTGACTTCTTTGAGTTTTTCGATTAAACTATTTAACATATTTTAAAAGACAAAAAATAGTGATCTTTTTGTAATTTTATCAACAAAAGATCACTTTTCTTTTCTTTTTTACCCCCGAGAATGAAAACCCCCTGGGGGTTGGGGGTGGGGTGATCTTGTACCTCATAACATTGGTAAGTGCTGTAATATAGATTTGGCCTTGCTGCATTAAAACAGGACTTACCCAAAATATCTCTCAAACCCTCTTTTCTTCGTTCTCTTCGTTCCTATGCCTTCGGCACGCTTCGCGAACGTGGTTCATTATTCCGTGACTTGTGCGTAAGTCCTATAAAATATGGAATGGGAAAACTGACAATATCACGAATCCGCATTCTTTCATAGCAGCGATAGTATAATTATATTTTGATGGATTTCTAATCCGCAGACTCTTCTCTTCGAGAGAGGCACAAACAACCTAAAGTGTCAAGGTAGATAGGGACTTGATTATGAAAAGGCAGAATCCTCGCAGATTCTTTGACAAAATATCACGTATCACACCTAGCGAGGATGAAAAATATGTAGAAAATGATTAACCCTACTGGTCAAATTCGCCAACTCAATCACAAAGATTTTTTAAGCCTGTGGCAAAATTTAGTAAAGTTGTCATAGAATTATTATTCTATTATTCTCAACATGACTGTAACTATTCCTAATCTCCCTAGTCTTTACGAAGCTTTCTCCACAGAGGCCAAATGGCAAAAATTCTGGGAAGATCACCAGGTTTACAAGGCCGACCCCAAGCACAAAGGTGAACCCTACTGTGTTGTTATCCCTCCACCTAATGTTACTGGTAGTTTACACATGGGTCACGCCTTTGAAGGGGCTATCATTGACACCCTGGTGCGTTACCACCGCATGAAAGGACGCAATACCCTCTGGTTACCAGGAACTGACCACGCTAGTATAGCAGTGCAAACGATTCTAGAAAAGCAACTCAAGGCCGAGGGGAAAACTCGTCATGATTTGGGACGGGAAAAGTTTCTAGAACGGGCTTGGCAATGGAAGGCAGAATCTGGTGGTACAATTATTAATCAGTTAAAACGGTTAGGGGTATCTGTAGACTGGACTAGGGAACGCTTTACTTTAGATGCGGGTTTATCAAAGGCTGTTTTAGAAGCGTTTATTCGTCTCCATGAAGAGGGGTTAATTCACCGTAGTAACTATTTAGTCAATTGGTGTCCTGCTTCGGGTTCGGCTGTATCTGATTTGGAAGTAGAACCTAAAGAGGTAAATGGTAATTTATGGTACTTCCGTTATCCCCTCAGTGACGGTTCTGGTTTTCTGGAAGTGGCGACAACTCGCCCAGAAACTATGTTGGGTGATACGGGAGTGGCAGTTAACCCCAATGATGATAGGTATAAACATCTGATTGGTAAGACCGTAACTTTACCGATTATGAACCGAGAAATTCCCATTATTGGGGATGAATTGGTGGACGCGACCTTTGGGACGGGTTGTGTGAAAGTGACTCCAGCCCATGACCCTAATGATTTTGAAATGGGTAAACGTCATGATTTACCGTTCATTAATATTATGAATAAGGACGGTACACTGAATGAAAATGCGGGGGATTTTCAAGGTCAAGACCGCTTTATTGCTCGTAGAAACTTGGTCGCTAGGTTAGAAATTGAAGGCGTTTTAGTTAAAGTTGAAGAATATAAACATACAGTACCTTATAGCGATCGCGGTAAAGTCCCTGTTGAACCGCTCCTTTCTACTCAGTGGTTTGTCAAAATCCGTCCCCTAGCTGATAAAACCTTAGATTTCCTCGATACCCAAGATTCCCCGGAAATAGTCCCCCAACGTTGGACTAAAGTTTATCGTGATTGGTTAGTAAATCTACGTGACTGGTGTATTTCTCGTCAATTGTGGTGGGGACATCAAATCCCGGCTTGGTATGCTATTAGCGAAACTCAAGGGGAAATTACGGATACAACTCCTTATTTTGTCGCCCGCAATGAAGCAGAAGCCTTAGAAAAGGCTAAAATCCAATTTGGGGAAGATGTCCAATTAATACAAGACCCCGATGTTTTAGATACGTGGTTTTCTTCGGGACTGTGGCCATTTTCAACTTTAGGTTGGCCGGAAGAAACGGAAGACCTAGCCACATATTACCCGACTACTACCCTAGTGACTGGTTTTGATATTATCTTTTTCTGGGTAGCAAGAATGACAATGATGGGTACACATTTTACTGGGAAAATGCCCTTTAAAACTGTGTATATTCATGGTTTAGTTCGGGATGAAAATAATAAGAAAATGTCGAAATCTGCAAATAATGGTATTGATCCTTTATTGTTGATTTCCAAATATGGAACGGACGCTTTACGGTACACTTTAATTAAAGAAGTTGCTGGTGCTGGTCAAGATATTCGTTTAGAATATGACCGGAAAAAAGATGAATCTGTTTCTGTCGAAGCTTCTCGCAATTTTGCCAATAAATTGTGGAATGCAGCCCGATTTGTAATGATGAATTTGGACGGACAAACTCCAGCCCAATTAGGTCAACCAGTACCCACAGAATTAAGTGATAGGTGGATTCTTTCTCGTTTTAACCAAGTTGTTAAACAAACAAATCATGACATTGATTATTATGGTTTAGGAGAAGCAGCAAAGGGACTTTATGAATTTATTTGGGGAGATTTTTGCGACTGGTATATTGAGTTAGTAAAATCCAGATTACAGAAAGATGCAGACCCTATATCTCGCAAAATTGCCCAACAAATCATCGCTTATGTTTTAGAAGGGATTTTAAAATTATTACATCCCTTTATGCCTCATATTACTGAAGAAATCTGGCAAACTCTCACCCAACAACCAGCCGAAAATCCCCAATTTTTACCTTTACAATCCTATCCTGAACCCGATTATCATCTGATTGATTCAGTATTGGAAAACCAGTTTAATTTATTAATTGACACAATTCGCACAATTCGCAATTTACGGGCAGAAGCAGATATTAAACCAGGGGTAAAAATTACTGCAAATTTACAAAGTGAAAGCGAAAATGAAAGGTTTATTCTCACTGCGGGACAGGCCTATATTCAAGATTTAGCCAAAGTCGAAACATTGACAATTGTTGATAATAATCCTATTGTGATTCCCGCAGAAACTCCACAAGTTGAAGATAGTAAATATTGGAATGGAATCACGATCATTGCTTTAATTATTCTAGGGTTTATCGCTTTGCGAGTAGCTTTATTTGTGGGGAATACGGCGTTAGATATTCCCATTTTTGGCACTAGTTTTGAACTAATTGGTTTGGGTTATGTCGGTTGGTTTACTTTCCGTTATTTGGTTAATGCTGAAACAAGAAAAGAGTTATTTGCAAAATATTTTCCAGCTAGTGAAACACCAACTGAACCACAAGTTTTACCAACAGTAACCGAAAATGAAAAAGAAAATTCCATTGCGGGTGTTGTCGGTACTGTACAGGTAGTAATTCCCTTAAAAGGAGTTGTAGATATTGAAGTTGTACGAGCTAAATTAGAGAAAGCTTTGCAAAAAGCCCAAGCCGAAGCTCAATCTTTAACTGCTAGATTAAGCAATTCTAAATTTGTGGATAAAGCCCCCGCAGATGTGGTACAAAGTGCCAGGGAAACTTTAGTAGAAGCCGAAAAACAAGCAGAAATTTTACGCATACGTCTGAAGACGTTTTCGTAGATATCGCCTACGTAGTTCGGCGCTATGTAGAGACGTTCCATGGAAACGTCTCTACCACCGTCAACCTGACCTTCTGGGACGCACCTTCAAGTATTTTCGGCATTTTCCTGAAAATAGATACAGCGATTTTCGGGTAAATGAACCACATTTTATATCTCACGCAAAGGCGCAAAGACGCAAAGGAAGAAAGGAATAGAAAAATTAGCGTGTGGTACAAATACATGAAAACTGCTGTAAGTAGGTGAATGGAAAAAAACCGACATAAGTAACGAAAAGTAAAGTTGTCCAAAACCTATTCCCTATTCCCTATTCCCTGTTCCCTGTTCCCTAAAACTAAAAAACTTTATAGAATATTAAGTGGTTAGGCGTTATGGGGTTTAATAAGGATGAGTTGGAAAGAAAAACTAGAACAATTACAAGCTTTATTTCAGGAAATTGACCAGGCTTTGATAGCCTATTCTGGGGGGGTTGATAGTACATTAGTGGCTAAGATCGCTTATGACGTTTTAGGCGATCGCGCATTGGCTGTAACTGCGGTTTCTGCTTCTCTATTACCAGAAGAATTAGAAGACGCGAAAATTCAAGCCGCAACTATCGGTATAGCCCACAAAATTGTCCAAACTCAGGAAATGGACAATCCCAATTATACATCTAACCCAGTAAATCGTTGTTATTTTTGTAAAAGTGAATTACATGACACACTGAAACCCTTGGCTTTAGAATTAGGTTATCCTTATGTGGTAGATGGGGTCAATGCTGACGATTTACATGATTATCGTCCAGGAATCCAAGCTGCAAAGGAAAGAGGTGTAAGATCACCTTTAGCAGAAATTGGAGTGACTAAAGCCGAAGTTAGACAAATTTCCCAACAACTAGGTTTACCTTGGTGGAATAAACCCGCCCAACCTTGTTTAAGTTCCCGCTTTCCCTACGGTGAAGAAATTACTATAGCCAAATTGCAGCGGGTAGGTAGGGCGGAAATTTATTTACGAAACCTGGGGTGGGAAAATTTCCGGGTACGTTCGGAGGGTGATACAGCTAGAATTGAATTATCACCGGATAAAATTCAAGATTTTGTGACAACGACAGATTTACCAAGTCTAGTATCTGTATTTCAAAACTGGGGATTTATCTATGTAACTTTGGATTTGGAAGGTTATCGTAGTGGTAAACTAAATCAGGTTTTACCTCAAGTCCCTTTGAGAATATCATAATCTCATCTGTATAGCATTTAGATTGTATAATCTAAATCAGTCTCATTCTGGCAGGGTGATCACTTTCATAATATCGCTTTCATAATAATGCAGTGTCAGTCGCCCCCTGAAGGGATTTGCTTGTTCTTGAGAATAATCAGACTGCTGTAAAATGGGAGGAGGCGTAGTTTGAAAGCTCAAAGGTAATTGTGATATTATATCAGTTAAATTATTTAATTCCAGAGGAAAAAAGGAGTCTAGTGGGGGAAAGAAAGAAGGGAATTCTAAACCCGGTTGTGTAGGCGTTGTTGGCTCTTGAGAACTGGTACTATTTGCAGATGTACTGATAATAATTCCGCGAACTTGACTCTCCGTTAGGTTAGGGTTAGCACTCAGCATGAGGGCAACAACACCGGCAATGTGCGGGGCGGCCATAGAAGTACCAGAGTAATTAGCATACTGATTATTAGGTACTGTAGAGTAAATATTAACTCCTGGGGCGGTAATGTATGCGATTTCTTGAGAACCAGAACGGTTAGAAAAGTTCGCAAGGTTATTATTTTGATCTACCGCACCGACAGCAATTCCTGAATTATAGGCATAGCGGGCAGGATAAGATGGTATTGACTCGCTATTATTACCCGCTGCCATAACCACAATGACACCTTTACTGCTGGCATATTCAACGGCTGATTTCAGGCTATCGTTAGGAGATTTTGCCCCTAGACTGAGATTAATGACTTTCGCACCATTATCAACTGCATAATAAATGCCTTTGGTGATATTTGAGTAAGAACCTGAACCATTGGCATCTAGCGCTTTAACTGACATAATTTGGGAATTATAGGCAATACCAACAACTCCAATACCATTGTTTTCTGCGGCTATAGTTCCAGAAACATGAGTTCCATGGCCATTATTATCTAAAACATTGTTATTGTTATTATCAAAATTCCAACCTCGAACATCGTCAATATAGCCGTTACCATCATCATCTATCCCATTACCTGCTATTTCTTTGGTATTGATCCAAATATTATTTTTTAAGTCCTCATGGTTGAAGTCTACGCCAGTGTCTATAACAGCTACAATAACCCCTTTTCCTGTATATCCCTTATTCCAGACTGTGGGAGCTTTGATCATATCTGCACCCCAGTTATTACCACCTAAACTAGGAACATCTTCGTAGGGACTATTACCAGCGGCTTTACTCACTGCTAATCCTGCATTCACTAATCCATAGCCATTATTTGAGTTATAATTACTAGAATAACTACGATAAAAAATTGTAGAATCATTGGGATTTTCAAAAGCATTAGTTGGAGAAATAGCTGTATATTTGATTTCGTTTTCAGATGGAGACTTTTGAGAAATATCAAGCATAAGTGTTTAATCCCTAAAAATAGCAATATTTTCTTTGACAAGCAAGGTAATTTTGTCAAAATCTACAAATACAAGAATTTAAAATGGCCTAAGTTTCCCCTTATTTAATTATTACTATGAATTATTGATCTAAAAAGATGATTTAATTACAATTTGCATATTATTTAATATCATGTCCAGTTGAACACTTATCATACCTGTTGAGGCTAGTAATGGGTAATTGGTAATTGGGAAAACAATGATCAACTATATCGTAAGTGCTTGGGCAGACATGATATAATAATTAGTTTTCATGGTTAAAATAAATTACAGCAATTTTCATGTACTTGTACCACACTTTTGTTTTTATATTCCTTTCTTCCTTTGCGACTTTGCGCCTTAGCGTGAGACTTTAAAATGTGGTTTTTTTACCTAAAAATCACTGTACTATGTTACCTAAATCATGATTATATTACCCTATTTCTTATTCCCTATTGCTTTTAGCTGAGTTTGATAGATGTGAATTTGGTCACTTAAACCCCCAATACCAGGAATATCATAACCATAAAGTCGAAAACCCTTACCCACAGAATTAGTTAAAACTTCTGCACCTTTACCTTGATAATACACAGGAACTGGACGATTACTATGATTTCCCCAACCATATTTAATTTGAGGATTAGAACCCCAAAAATGACCGGCTTTGATAGAATCAGATTCAGCGGTTAAAGTTTCTGCACCTTTTTCTTTAAGTAATTCAGAAAAGTTAGGATTTAAAGTCAGATAATGATCATGGTCAGCAGTGACAATAAGCAGATTATTTTCCCAACCACCATTATTTTTAATCCAGTCAATTGTCGTTTTTACAGCTTTGTCAAAATCCAATACTGTCCCAATCATATTATCTAGATTATCATCATGGGCAGCCCAATCAATATCACCACCTTCTACCATTAACCAAAATCCATCTTTATCCTTCGATAAAACTGCTAAAGCGGCTTTAGTTAAATCCTTGAGTGTGGGATTTTCATTAATTTCTTTGGTTATAAAAGATTTATCGGTTTCTCCAACCAGCAAAGGCCGAACTGTATCCGGGTTTTTTCCTTGAGAACCAAACAGGGAAAAAATACTCAAACCCGTATTACTATAATCTCCATTGGCCGTACTTACAGGCAGATTTCCCTCTTGTCCCCTAGCTCCATATAATCCTAACAGGCGATCGCCCTGATTTGGATTTAATTTAGCCGCAGTCATCGCTAATTTTTCCGCCGCATCTTTTCCTCTTTCTAAAAATGTATAATTATAACGGTTTTGATTGGGGTTTTTACTCAACTCTCTATAAGTCGTTTTTGTGATATATTCAAATTTAGTCGGTGGTTCTACACCCGTAGGTAAAGGTTGACTATTAGCACCAGTAAGCGGATGACCACCACCTAAAATTACCGTTGGTTGATATATGCGAAGTTCCTGCTGGAGAATATTATCTAAGGTCGGATAATCACCATCATATTTATTCCGACGATTAACATTAGCTGCTGCTGCTCCCGGTGTCGCATGATCTACAGGAACAGATGTCACAATCCCCGTGGATTTACCATGATCAGCCGCAGTTTTCAGTATAGTTTCTAAAGGTTTTTCAAAAATATCAACGGAAATAGCGTTATTATAGCTTTTTACTCCCGTATACAAAGTAGTTGCTGTATTAGCCGAATCAGGATAACTATACTTAATATATTCAGGATCATTACCAGGTGTCCAAGGATTTATTCCCCCCCGTTGAGGATCATAACCTACTAAATTACCGACCGCACGGGGATGAAGATTTTTCCCCCCTCCAGATGGTGTATTTCCGGGATTAAATTGCGGTTGAAATTTAAACCCTGGTAAAATGGGACTAGCCCCTGTAATTGAATTAGAACCAGATAATGCGGAGTTATTTGTACTGAAAACCCCATTACCAGGGGCAATGGTAGTACCATAGGTGGTAGCAAGAGCATAATTATCCAGAGTTTGAAAACTTAGTCCTTCCCCCCGACCAGAATTATAATTATATCCTTGCGCTATAGCCCCAGCACGAGCCATTTCCCAGCCCATACCGTCCCCAATCATCAAGATCACATTTTTAGGTTTTGTGACAGCTGTAGCTGCGTTAGAATTGTTAATCAAGGTGATTAATATACCAGCTACAATCATCAGTACTACAGATAATAAACGGCGTTTATATCGAACTTGTGAACTAGATTTGACAACCATCGCTGAAATGCCTGTTATAAAATTACTCTATAATGAGATAATACTAAAAAATGCAATCAAAACTTTAGATTTATTTATCATGGCGAAAATTCAGTTTGCTAGAGGTATTGAGGAAACAGTAGTTCCAGATGTCCGCTTGACAAGAGCAAAAGCAGGTGATAGTAGTACAGCAACATTTACTTTCACAAATCCTGATATCTTGGCACAAGAAGGTAAAATCGAACCTACCGGACTTTATTTAATTGACGAAGAAGGAGAAATCAAGATTAGTGCAGTTCAGGGTAAATTTGTCAACGGTAAACCAGAATCTTTAGAAGCAGTTTATGTTATGAAGTCTAAAGAAGAATGGGATCGTTTTATGCGGTTTATGAATCGCTATGCTGAAGAAAATGGACTAGGATTAAGTAAATCTTAATTAGGGTTTACACAAAAAAGTCGTCTGTGAGGGTAGGGAACAGGGAACAGGGAACAGGGAACAGGAACATTGACTAAAATTTAAAATGTCTATGGAATTTACACCACACGCAAATACGGAAGAAATTTCTGTAAATTGTGCGGTTATTACCGTTAGTGATACCCGTTCCCCAGTCACAGATAAAAGTGGTCAACTAATTCAAGAACTACTTTTAGCTGACCATCACATCGTAGAGTTGTATCAGATTATCAAAGATGAGTCAAGAGAAATTACCGCCCAGATGGAAGTTTTGGCTCAGTATTCTGCTATCAGTGCTGTAATTTTTAATGGGGGAACGGGAATTGCTCCCAGAGACACTACTTATGATACTTTAGAAAATTTATTAGCAAAAACTTTACCAGGATTTGGGGAATTATTCCGGTTTTTAAGTTATCAAGAAATTGGTTCACGAGCTATGGCTTCCCGTGCTGTAGCGGGTATTTATAAAAATAAAATCATCTTTTCTCTTCCTGGTTCTAGTAATGCTGTGCGACTGGCTATGGAAAAACTGATTTTACCAGAATTAGTGCATTTAGTCAAACAGCTAAGAGGAATTTAATATAATAACTATACAAAAAGTCTACCTAAACTAATAGACATCTCCACAAAAAAATGTAGAGCCAAGAATATCTCCCAGGTCACTAGGAAACGCTTATGTAATTTTCACCAGATGTCTCATGAATAATCAATATCTCTAAACTACTCTGGCAGGTTTTGTCTGTGTAGACGCGATTTCTAATTGCCGATTTTAGCATTAATTTAGAAAGAAAAAAATTTAGCTCAATCCTTTTTCAAAAATTCGACCAATTACCTCCTCTACTGGTGGTTCTGTAACTGTTAGGTCTAACACTTCTAAATCAGCTAAAATTCGGGATACAGTGCGAGTTAATGCTTCTTGCTGAACAATAAATCTCACTGCTCTTCCTTCTACCATTTGTACATCACCATAGGACATAAGTTGTGCTAATGGTAATACTTGAGCTAATTCAACATAAATTTCTCGATAGGGAGCAAAACTTTCTAGTAATCCCTCCAAACTACCATCATACATTAATTTCCCTTGGTGAATTAATAATACTCTTGGACACAAAGCTGTAATATCAGCCATATAATGACTTGTTAATAATACAGTTGCTTGATAAAGTTGATTATATTCTTTTAAAAATTGACGTACTGCTACTTGAGCATTAACATCTAACCCTAAAGTGGGTTCGTCTAAAAATAAAACTTGGGGACGGTGTAAAAGTGCTGCTAATATTTCAGCTTTCATTCTTTCCCCTAATGATAATTTTCGCACTGCTTGAGTTAGTTTACCTTCTAAACCCAACATTTCTGTTAATTCCCCAAGACGACGCTGAAATTCTTGATCAGAAATATTATAAACTGCGGCGTTAATTTTTAGAGAATCTAAAGCAGGTAAATCCCATATTAACTGCTGTTTTTGTCCCATAACTAAAGTGATTTTTTGGAGAAATGTTTCCTGACGACGAAAAGGAACAAATCCACCAACTCTAACTATACCACTAGAAGGATGAATTAATCCTGTTAGCATTTTTAAAGTCGTAGTTTTCCCCGCACCATTAGGACCTAAAAAACCGACAATTTCCCCAGGTTCAATGGTAAAGGAAACATCTTGAACAGCTTTAATTAAACGATAATTACGGCGAAAAAAGTGGGTAATTGTTCCTCTTATTCCTGGATTTTTAATTGCTACTGGATAGGATTTATTCAGATTTTCTGCAATGATGATTGACATAGGGGAATAGGTAAGTAGGTTGGCGTTAAAAATTGTCGTTATGACAAGGGAACTCTTAACTGGGAACAGGGAACAGGCTTCGCTGTGACGGTTTTGGGCAACTTTACTTTTCGTTACTTACAGCATTTTCCGCACTGATGAGGTACAAAATTGAATCATGAAACTCTTGTGGTGCGGGCATCTTGCCCGCTAGATATGTACCTTATAACACCGGGAAGTGCTGTATGTCGGTTTTTTTCCGCTCACCTACTTAATAGAGAATATTATATATTAAGTATTGCATAATTACGAACTACAGCATCGAAAAAATTACCTGCAAATTTAGATTGCTCCACATTTGCAGGTTTTGAGTTTATTTTCCTGAAAAATTCGATGATTAAATCTGCTTATTTTATGAACAAAATACAAACAAAAGCGAGAACAGCAGCAATCATATAAAAAACTGCCACTACTTGCAATTCTGACCAACCACTTAATTCTAAATGATGATGTAAAGGAGCCATTTTAAATAATCGCTTACCCTTACCGTCTGGTCCTTTGGTTGCTTTGTAATAACTGACTTGAGCCATGACAGACAGGGTTTCTACAAAGAAAATCCCACTCAGGATAAATAATGATACTAAAGAATTTGTCACCAGAGCGACAGCAGCTAAAGCTCCACCCAGGGCTAAAGAACCAGTGTCACCCATGAAAACACTAGCTGGGTTGCGGTTATAAGCTAAAAATCCTAAGCAGCTACCACTAACAGCAGCACAGAAAATCATCAAGTCGGGAGAAGTTGGGGCAATGATCACACCTAATGCGAAAATAGCGATCGCTACTGTTCCCGCAGCTAAACCATCCACACCATCTGTTAAATTAGTAGCATTGCTCTGGGCCACTAAGACAAAACCCGCTAGAGGCCAAAACAACAGTCCCAAAGGCAAAAATAAACCCGCCCCAGGCAAATGGATATTAGTGATGCTAAAATCACCTTTAAGCATCAGCCAGAAACAAAACAGTACCCCAAAGATGACTTGTAAAGCCAACTTTGTCTTAGGAGATATGCCTTTATTTGATTTACGTCGCAGAATTTGCCAGTCGTCTAACCAACCAATTAAACTGTAACTCACAGTTAAAGCAGAAACAGCGACTACATCTTGAGAGAAGTTAGATAGTACACAAGCAACTACTACGGCTACAGGGATAAAAAATATACCCCCCATCGTTGGAGTCCCGGCCTTTTTTAAATGTGCTTGAGGTCCATCTTCCCGGATAATTTGCCCGGTTTTTAGCGCTTGTAAAATAGGTATGACCCATTGGCCAAGTATACCCACAATTACAGCACACAAGAAAAGAGGCAAGGTCAAAGAAGTAGTGTACCAGGGATTTCTCTGCCCTACCCAATCTAAAATCAAGGCAGCTGTAGTTAGTAACATTGTTAGCATTGAGGCTAACCTAATTCCCGACAAATTCAAACCTTGGTTAGGAGATAATTTAAACTTAGCGTCCACAAAAAATTCCCTCACTCCACACTTGAAAAAACCTAAATTAAACAATATTACCAATATCTTGGCTTGCTATTACCAAAATCACCTAATCTTCTTCGATAGTTATATCATCGTCGTCATCATAATCAATATCACCAATTCCGTCGTCTGCAATCAGAAAATCTGATATTACTTCTACATCTTCGCGCGAGTCTGTTTCATGGACTTCACGGGCTATCAGTCGGCCACTCAGTCGCAACCAGTCTAACATTGAGGATTCCTGTTTCACGGGAATAACCGCTGCTCGTTGGTTTCTGGGTGCTTCACGCAAGGGGGAATCTAACATATCAATAATCACACCTAAAGGTTTATGCCACCAAACATTAACAGTCTATCATTTGATACGAATTATTTGATCCTGATCCGCATTAAACAAATCAACAAAATTTTTGTCCTTTCCTTGGGGTTGTTTACTTAAAAAGTTCCAGCTTTTAGGGTTGTATGCTTATAGCTAGGGGATATTTATATCTCTATTGAGACTATTTCATTATGTATACTTTTGAGGTAAAAAACAATGATAGGTAAGTCAAATCTCTTAGATATAATTGCTGGCACAAATCGCGGTTTGTTAGTTACTTTAGCACAACAAAAAGCTATTTTGGCAGCGATCGCTAACCTAGAAGATTTTAATCCTACACCACATCCCTTAGCAGCGAGTAATTTACTAGAAGGCAACTGGCGATTACTATACACTACAAGCAAGGCTTTATTAAACATAGATCGTCTACCATTTTTTCAACTCGGTCAGATTTACCAATGTATTCGGGTAGAAACTAACAGTGTTTATAACATAGCTGAAATCTACGGTATTCCTGCCTTAGAGGGATTAGTCAGCGTTGTTGCTCAATTTACACCACTATCACCATCTCGTCTACAAGTTAAATTCCAGCGTTCTATCATTGGTTTCCAGCGTTTAATTGGCTATACAACACCAGACAACTTTATCCAACAAATTGAATCTGGACTTTTTCAAAATAAACTAGCTTTTGATTTTCCCATTCAAAGTCAACAACAACAAGCTTGGTTAGATATCACTTATTTAGATCATGATCTCCGTATCGCCAGGGGTAATGAAGGTAACGTTTTCGTATTGCGTAAGACATGAAACATTTTCCTAGAAGTGTTCGCCAACGACCTTACACTATTACGTCTACTATGTCAAGAGGTTATTGACCAGATTAACAACTCATTACCTATCAAAAGCGACCAATTTGATAAATAACTTCACAAAACCCAAGGACACGCCTCTGTTGTTGTAGAGTGAAAACAATCAAGCCCTAATTTACGGCATTCATTCTTCAAAAGGGAAGATACATCATGGTTCAACGTGGTTCTAAGGTACGTATTCTCCGTCCTGAGTCCTACTGGTATCAGGAAGTTGGTACTGTCGCTTCTGTTGAAAAAAGCGCCATCAAATACCCTGTAATTGTCAGATTTGACAAAGTTAACTACTCTGGTGTTAATACTAACAACTTTGCTGTAGATGAATTAATCGAAGTAGCAGCACCCGCTGCTAAAGCAAAGTAAATAGCCAACCGACAGGGGTTTGATTAAAAGTAGCCTACGCTAACAATTAATCATATTCGTCGGGACTTAGGCAATATCTCACTAATAGTCTCTATGGCTATGCCATAAACCCCATTCTCGCGGTAATTCACCAATTACCGCTACTTTCTTTGTGTTTTGCGTAAGTCCTGATTTGACTAGATATTGAGTAGATGTTATCACTTAAATTTAGTCGAATATCTGATCCATTCTGTCTTTAATTATACATTTTTTAAAATATCATTCACTTTCATGCCGGAATTACCCGAAGTTGAAACAGTCCGCCGAGGTTTAAATCAATTCACCCTAAATCGAAAAATTACGGATGCGAATGTCTTATTAAAACGCACTATCGCTTATCCATTTTCTGCTAATGAGTTTATTGATCAAATTAAAGGCACTCATATAAATACCTGGCAGCGTCGCGGCAAATATCTTCTCGCTCAACTTAGTCCCCATTCCTTTTTGGGCGTTCATTTACGAATGACTGGTCAATTATTATGGGTAGAACAAAATCAACCTTTACATAAACATACCAGAGTCCGCTTATTTTTAGGCGAAAGTCATGAATTACGCTTTGTTGACCAGCGCACTTTCGGAAAAATGTGGTATATTCCTGAACAGATGCCTGTAGAAACAATTATTACAGGTTTAGCCAAATTAGCCCTTGACCCCTTTGACCCAGAATTTACAATAGAGTATTTTGCCAGTAAATTAAAAAAATCCCGTCGTCCTATTAAAATTGGATTATTAGATCAGTCGGTGGTGGCAGGATTAGGTAATATTTATGCTGATGAAGCCTTGTTTAAAAGCGGGATTTTACCTACAACTCCTGGTATAGAATTACAAATTCCCCAAATTGAACTGTTGCGAATTGCCATTATCGAGGTTTTATCAGCTAGTATTGCCGTAGGAGGGACGACTTTTAGTAATTTTCTCAGCGTTCAAGGCGTTAACGGTAATTATGGCGGTGCTGCTTGGGTTTATAATCGGGCTGGCAAACCTTGTAAAATTTGTAGTAACATCATACAGCGCATTAAATTAGGTGGTCGTTCTAGCCATTTTTGTTCTCATTGTCAAAAATAATCATCTTTCGCACCAAGACCCAAAGCCTCCCCAAAATTTGCAAATCAAAAACCGCGAAAAAAGAGAATTAGGGGGTTGACAATGCCTTTGAAATCTGTTATGATAAAATTGATGAGGAAGAACTACGACTTTATAAAATGTAAGATATTAAGAATTTACCGCGTCAAAAATAATCATCTTTCGCACCAAAACTCAAAGACTTCCCCAAAATTTGCAAATCAAAAACCGCGAAAAAAGAGAATTAGGGGGTTGACAATGCCTTTGAAATCTGTTATAATAAAATTGACGAGGAAGAACTACAACGTTATAAAATGTAAGATATAAGAATTTACCGCAGAGGTTGACGTGAAAATCGGCGGTTATTTGTTTTAATAAAAGAAATTAGCCTGGGGTTAAAGTTACAAGATAAAATTTGCAGTGAAGGCGTTTATTTTGGAACAAAGGTGACTTATGGCTGTGAAAAAAGGGAATATGGTTCGCGCTATTCGGGAAAAGTTGGAAAATAGTCTGGAAGCTAAAGCTAGTGATTCCCGCTTTCCTAGTTATTTATTTGACACTCAAGGGGAAGTTGTTGATATCAAAGGTGACTATGCTTTGGTTAAATTTGGACAAGTACCAACCCCAAATATTTGGTTAAAATTAGAACAGTTGGAAGAGTTCGTTTAATCACTTTCAAGTCCTCTCCAGATCCCCGAAATCTTCAAGATTCGGGGATTTAATTACGTATATTTACGGCTTATTTTTGTTTTCATAATTTTCAGTGATATGTGACGAATATTGAGAAAATTAACGATATTTTAGCTGTGGTTGCATAAAAAACACAATCTTTATTATAATAATTCAGTCATTTAACACACATCATCATGAGTTCAAAGAATAAGGATTTACAGGGGAGTTACGCTAAAACTCGCTTGCTGCTTGCATTGTGGGAATTAGGAGCAAATGAACAGAAGGTAGCTAAGGGTAAATTAAGCAAGCGGGTGGTGTCTAAGGGTCAGAAAATGACTGACTATCAAGGCATTTTAGAGGATTTGCAAGGGCAGGGAGCTATTACTATCCTTAAAAAAGGATCAGCAATTAGTTATACTCTCAATTCACCAGTAGGTTTAGATGTGTTAGGTGCTGGTTTGCGTAGTGATGAATTTGAGTTTGAATCAGGTAAGACTATAGGGACGTGGGTAGCTAATGCGTTATTGCGGTGGTTTCGTCAGGTTGGTGTGGTTGTAAACAAGACTGTCGTATTAGATAATGGGGTTAAGGTTGAGGTAATTGCTTCCTATGAAGAGTTTAAATCTGTTGCTTTGGCTGTTTATGACAAATTGAATAAGGATTACAACCTAGATGATTTAGTACCTATTTATCGCATTAGAAGAGCAATAGGTGAACAAGTTAGTCGTGAAAAATTCAATCAATGGCTCGTAGAAATGCAAGCTAATGACATTTTACAGTTAATTGCCGGAGAAATACCAGACTTTACCTCTGATAAACGCGAAGATTCGATTTCCATAGCAGGTACACAAATACGTTCTTACGCTAAACGCTTGATTTAATCAAATTATCCCCTTATCCCCACAGTTTCTAGTCCCTTGCACCAGACAAAATTACCATGACAAATAGCCCTCTTTCTTCTATGGAGTCCATTAACGCCGCCATTAACAGTCATAATCCATTTACTAACGCTGGGATTGTTAAAGAACAAGATGTTTGGGGAAAAGGAGTCCCGGACGTACCCACATTAAACGCTCATGCTTCTAATCAAGTTTTTAAAGCCATTCAATTTGTTCGTAACAGTAAATCTAGTCAAGATAAAGTGACTTCAATTGCTATTACTGCACAACAGGGAGTGGGGAAAACCCATCTTTTGAGTCGTATTCGTCATGAACTAGAAAAAGTGGGCGGTGCTTTATTTGTTTATGCTGGTGTTAATAACTATACAGATTTGAATTTAGTTAAATATCAATTTCAGCAAACTTTAGCAGATAGTCTGAGTAAAACTGGTAGCCAAGAAGTCATGCAATGGCAAGAAGTAGCCGCAGCAATGGCTAACGAAGGTAGAGAAAATACTGTCAGTCCAGCAGTGTTAGTCAAAAGATTTGACATAGTTTGTGAAAAAAATAAAAACTTAATGAATAATCTGCAAAAACAGGTTATTAAAAATAAACCCAATACAGACCCCTATATTCTTCGGGCTATTCTGTGGACACTTTCAGAAACTCAAGCTCCTTATGCGATTAAATGGCTATCTGGTGAAGAATTAGCTCAAGCAAATGCTGATGAATTGGGATTACCTAATTCTAGTAAAACTAATCAAGATCGGGAAGCTGAGGCTCTGAAAAATATTCAACAAATTTTGAATTTAGTGGGTTTTTATAACTCAATTGTTATTTGTTTTGATGAAATAGATGTTAAAAACAACTCTACTGATGATGGTTTACCTACAGAAAGTGTAATTGCTAATTTTGTGAAAATTCTCCATGATACTTTGGTAAATTCAGACCTGAGCCAGGGTGTGGTGATTCTCACGGTAATGCTACCAGAAACATGGAGAGATAAAGTAAATTCTTTGCCCGGAGGTACACCTGATAGAATTTCCAAATTTACACAACGTAAACCGCTAGACTTAAAATATATTAGCGGTGATTCTATGGTGGAATTAGTGACTATTTGGCTACAGGATTATTACAATGCAAAAGATTTAACTCCTCCTGATCCACTTTACCCATTTACAGAAACCGAACTGAAAGAATATGGAAAGATAAATAAACCAAGTGTTAGGGAAGCTTTGCGGTGGTGTGCAGATAACTTTAAGATTGAAACCGAACCACTTCCAGATGATCCATTTACAAGATTTGAACTGGCATTTACAAGGGAAGGTGAGGTAAAATTTGAGGAATATATAGAAGATAGTTCTCGCATTGCTGAAGCCCTATATTTTGGCTTTAATACTTTAAAGGGAAAAACGCTAGAAGAGGTAATGATTGTCGAAATTACAAGCGATATTCAACCTAAAAGAAAAAATAACAATTTTATCAACTTCAAAATTCTTGGCAATGAAAATGGTAAACCAGTAAAAATTGGTGTAGCAGTTGTTCAAGATTCTCAATCTAAATTAAATGCGTGTTTAAAACGGTTAAATGACTATCATACTTTCGATTTAACCCGTGGTTGTTTAGTCCGTTCTGAATCCAAAATAAAACAAATGAAAAAAACGGCAGCAACATTTAGTCTGCTTGAGGAATTGATTAAATACAAGGGGGGAGAAAATGTAGATTTAATAGAAGATCAAATTCGTCCACTTATAGCCATATTAGCTATTTATCAAAAGCGGCAAAATTATCAATTAACAGAAGAACAAATTTTTGATATTATCTCTAAGAATAATATTACCTTTGATAATCTGTTATTAAGAGAAATTTTAAGTGATCCATCTGGTGAAATGCCTGAATTTGATGATGGTATGGGCGGATTATTTGATGGTGAAAATGATAATATTTCAGAAGTTGATGATGAAGATGGTTTAAATGATTTATTGGGTTAATTATGAATAAATCTGTTTCAATTTATAACGCTTTATGTTTACCTGCTCCCGATGTTGATGCTTTAATACAAGGGCGAATTATTGCCGCGATTCCTCGAAAATCGCTAGATTCTGGGCAAAAATTTGCTCTTTATCCTGTTGACACTTCAGTAAATGTGCTTTCAATTAAAGCATGGGCTAAATGTGAACTTTGCGAAGTTCTAGATCAAACAACACCATTAGACATTTTATCTCAATTAACAATCTGGAAACCAGAAATATTTCAGGAAATATTACAAAATCGTCCGCATTTTTTTCTGGCTTATTTGCGCGTTTATCATTTAGATAAACCCTATGAAATTTCAGCTATTCCTAACATTCAAGATAAACTAGGAAAATTTGTCGGTTTACCTAATATTTCTGGTTCTGAAGCTAAACCAGTATTAAGTGATCAGATATTTATACAACGTAAACAACAACTAGAAAACCGCCAACCGCCCCTACATCCTGAATTAGAAGAATTACAAAGTGCATTATCACAAATAGCCAATAATAACCCAGCAGCACAACAATTAGAAAATGGAATCAAAGTATTTTTAGGTTGGAGTAATGCACCGACTACAAATATCATAGATGCTGATTTACCTTGGATCGAAACAATTGCAGCATTCGGAGATAGAAGCATAGAATTAGAAGATAAAAAAAGTAATTATCAAGCGGGTACAGACTTTGAAAATATCTCTCGTCAAAGTTTAGAATTTTTAGGATTTAAAGTTGAAAATGGTTATAAAGGAGGTGCGGGAGGTTTAGATTTATATTGTTCTCAACCCTATCCTTTAGTGTGTGAATGTAAAGCAGGTAAAAGTATTCCAGATCGTGCTGTAGAAGAATTAGATAGAATTGGTAAAAGACATCTTCAAGAAAATTATCTTCAAGCCGTACGGTTAATTATTGGACCTGGTGAACCTACTAAAAATCTGAAAGAATCTGCTCAAATCTCTAAAGTCAGTATTATCAAAGCTATGACATTACAAAAATTAGTTGAACTCAAAGCAAAATATCCCGGTGCGATAAATTTACTTGAATTAAAACAATACTTAGAACCAGGACAAATTGATGATAAAATTAACGAATATATTGCTAAAATAGAAAAAGAGATAAAATTGCGATCGCATATTATCCTACTCGTCAAAAGACATCTAGAAAAAACAGGTGCTAAAGATGCTCAAGTTGGTAATCTTTATATAGCATATCTTTATGATCATCCACCACAAAACCTAAAAGATAGAGAATTATATGATATTCTCATAGAACTATCATCACCATTAACAGGATATTTGGGAAGAATTAAAGAAGATGATTGGAAAAAAGATCGCTTTTATTATCTCCGGGATTTACCAATTAATTAAAAATAACTAATTCTCCGTATTTCCCCACGTACACTCATCAGAATTTTACCGAGGTAATTTTCCCCTGTACCATCAGCACCACAGCCCCAAAAATAGTCTATAGGTGAATCCTCTATTAAGATATTATCACCTGTTAATAACAATATCTCCCTAATATCACCATGAGTCATAAACTTTTGTAGTACCCCAACCCGCATAACTTGAGTTTTTACCAATTCCCAATCTAAACGCAGACAACGAGAATCACAACGCCCTAAAGCAGCAGCTTGTTCAGGAGTAGCAGCAGCGTGAATTAAAGATATAATTGAAGCATCTGGACTACCAACAAACTTTTGTGCTTGATAATAATGTTCAACAGTTGGCCAGTAAGTACCTTGGATATTAATACCATGAGCGGAAAAATTAGAAAAACAGCCATAGGGGTCGGAAACTTTATAAAAGTAAATAGCCATGGTCAGAAATATTTTATACATCAATCATCTTTTCAAACACCCTCTAAATCACTTTTACGCAATTCCTTTCACCAGATGTCTATTAATCACAGTACAACCAATGAAATTATACTTTAACCTAAAAAATGGGTCGCCCGGGATTCGAACCCGGAACTAATCGGTTAAAAGCCGAGTACTCTACCGTTGAGTTAGCGACCCTTTTGCTGTTTTTCCAACTTTATCAATATACCATAAACAGCCATGGTTTTGTCAAGGGGTTTCTAGAAAAAATTTGCTGTTAGTTGAAAAGCCGCAGTACAACTAGCTCCTGGTGCTAAAACAGTCAAGTTATCACCCGTGTTAAAAGCATTGCGGGTGGCGCTCCAAGGCTCTAGACAATAGAAATCTTTACCCTTGACAGTCCAAAACACCAACCAGGTGGTAAAATCATCATAATCGAGGGTGAGCTTGAATTTGCGACTATGATCTGTGACAGCGGCAGATTTAGCGGTTAGTCCACCAAAAGCAAAATCAATTTCATCTTGACTAAAGTCAAATTTGCCATTAAAAGCGTGAAATTCCTTGGTTTTGTTGTCTTGATATTCTCCAGAGGGAAGTTCCACCTCTAGCTGATTTTTGTCACCACAGAGAAAATAAGGGTGGAAACCAGCGGAAAATGACATGGGTGTAGAGGACAGATTTTTGTATTCCTGACGGACTACCAAAGTATTACCTTGGAGTTCGTAGGTAAAAGCCAATTGAAAATCAAAAGGATAAACGGCCTTTGTTTCTTCATTGCTATTGAGAACTACGGTGACACTGGCTTTGTCTTGTGTATTTTGCTCCGTTGCTGTCCAAGGCAATTCCCGCGCAAAACCATGTTGTTTAATATTATACGGTTTACCATCAACATTATAAGTATTATCAGGTAAATTACCGCAAAGAGGAAACAAAATGGGATTACCACCTCTAACGCTCAAATCAGGATGAGTAAAGCGTTCAGAGTCCATATAGAAGATTTCTTGACCTTGAACCAGCCAACTAGTAATGATACCGCCTCTTTCTGGTACAACTTCTATTTGTGTACCAGCGGTTTTATCTGACAAGATGTAAGTTTTGTATTGTTTTTGTTGAATGTCAATGGTAAACATGATTGTATTTGGTTAGTTGTCAGTTGTTAGTGGTCAGTTGTTAGTGGTCAGTGGTCAGTTGTTAGTGGTCAGTTGTCAGTTGTCAGTTGTCAGTTGTCCGTTGTTAGTGGTCAGTTGTTAGTGGTCAGTTGTTAGTGGTCAGTTGTCCGTTGTTAGTGGTCAGTTGTCAGTTGTCAGTGGTTAGTTGTCAGTTGTCAGTGCAGTTGTCAGTTGTCAGTGGTCAGTTGTCAGTGGTTAGTTGTCAGTGGTTAGTTGTTAGTTGTCAGTTGTCAGTGGTCAGTTGTCAGTGGTTAGTTGTCAGTGGTTAGTTGTTAGTGGTTAGTTGTCAGTGGTCAGTTGTCAGTTGTCAGTTGTCAGTTGTCAGTGGTCAGTTGTCAGTGGTCAGTTGTCAGTGGTCAGGGGTCAGTGGTGATGGAAAATTATTGTTACCCATTACCTATTACCCATTACCTATTACCCATTACCCATTACCCATTACCCATTACCCATTACCATTACCCATTACCCATTACCTAAATGGTCATTTTGTTTTTTCCAAGTCCGCTTTCATCCTTTCTAATGTGACATTCATTTGCTCAAACATTTGTTGTGGAGTTACACCAAACTGACCTAATTGAGTTTTTAGCTGCTGTATAGTCATTTGGGCCATAAAATCCTCTGATAGCTCAAAACGCTTCATAAAGACGCGATATCTGTCCATCATAGATTCCATTTGCTCAATAAACAATTTCTTGCCCTCACGGTCAAATTTACCATAGCTGTTGCCAAGTTGAATGAGTGCTTGATACTCTTCAAACAACTGCTTGGCCTCTTGCTGCACTATTTCCGAGTCGAAGAATCCCATTTTCCTTTACTTTAATTTAAATGATTACTATTAGTCCAGTAGCTAGAAATTTTGGCTCTACACCTTAATTTTAGTGTAGAAGATTCATATATAAAA
The DNA here is from genome assembly GCA_046070105.1 of Dolichospermum sp. Taxonomy (GTDB): domain Bacteria; phylum Cyanobacteriota; class Cyanobacteriia; order Cyanobacteriales; family Nostocaceae; genus Dolichospermum. Next base: position 45,364 of record JBJUHT010000190.1, on the reverse strand, counting down.
ACTAGGTTGGTTAAAGTAGGGTTTTTTACCGAAATTTCACTACTTGTTTTTTGGACTTTGGAAGTAACTTGAGAGGTTGTCTTAAAAGTTTTCGGCGAATAAATTCTCTACTACACAAGCAAAGTCCACCTGCGTGGACTAACGAAAAATTAAGGATTTGAAACCTGCGTAGGTAGGTTTTGTCTGTGTAGATGTGATTTCTAATCGCCCAAGTTAGACTTTTCAAACATCCTCTGACAAATTATCCCACAAATTATGCTCAGACCAGATCATGTTAATTAAGGAAAAAAAACGAATTATCGCTGTTATTTTAGCATTTTCTGGAACAATTATCATTTCAGGATTGCACAAATTTTACTTGGGACAACCACGTTGGGGAATATTGTATGTTTTATTATCTTGGACACCTATTCCCCATGTAGCTAGTGCCATTGAGTGTGTTTGGTATTTAACTCAAGATCAAGAGACTTTTGATCGTCATTTTAATTTTTTGAATGTGGATAGAAATCAAAGTCAGGTAATCTCTTCTGGAAGTAATCAAGTAGAATTAGTAGCTAATGCTTTGCGGGAGTTGGAGGCGCTTCGTCAAGAAGGATTAGTTTCTGAGTACGAGTTTGAGCAAAAACGTCGTCAGATGTTAGATCAGATTTAGACAGGATGTAATAGATACTAAACACTAAATGTTTACTGAACACCTTCTAATTCCTGATCAGTTAAATCATACAATTTTCGCAATTGATCTAATTTATCTGCATCAGCTTGCCATAAACCGCGTCCTGACGCTTCCAACATTCTCCCAACAATATTTTTAAAAGCTTCAGGATTTGCTGTACGTAATTTTTCTGCCATTTCTGGGTCTAAAGCATAAGTATCCGCGGCTTGATTATAAACCCAATCATCTTGAAAATTAGCAGTTCCACCCCAACCAATTAAAGCCGTCATGCGTTGAGAAATTTCAAAAGCGCCACCTGAACCTTGATTAACCATTGCGTCAGCCCATTTAGGATTTAATAACTTAGTTCTGTATTCCATGCGTAATAAATCATCTAAATTGCGGGGTGTAGTATCTTTAGAAAAACTTTCCACAAAACTGGCTTGTACCTTTTTACCACTTTGTTTTTCAGCGGCCTTTTTCAAACCGCCCGTATTGGCATAATATTCCTGAATATCAGTTAAACCATATTCTACCGAATCTATTTCTTGAACAATGCGATCGCTAGTTTTTAATAAAGTTTGTAATACCTCTGGTCTAGCTTGTCCCTTATCATTTCTGCCATAACTAAAGACATTGCGACTTTCCCAAGTATTCCCCAAATCTTCTCCAGATTCCCAATTACCATCAACCACCCTATCATTAACCAAAGAACCGAAATCACCGGCAGGATTAGAGAACAATCTAGCCGAATAATTTTCTACCCCTTGAGACTTTAAAACCAAAGCGTGTTTTCTAATAAAATTCATGTCTTCTGGTTCATCAATTTCCGCAGCCCGTTGAAACAAATCATCCAACAATTCAATGATATTCACAAAACTATCTCGAAAAATACCCGATAGATTTGCTAACACATCAATGCGGGGATGTCCCACCTCAGCAAGAGGTTTTAAATCATATCTAACAATTCTTCCAGTTCCCTCCTTCACAGGTTCAGCGCCCACCAATTCCAAGAGAATACCCAAAGATTCACCCTTAGTTTTAATAGCATCCAAACCCCATAATAAAACTGCCACAGTTTCAGGATATTTCTTATTTTCATCCCAAGATTGAGAAATAATTTTTTTAGCAATTTCCTTACCCCTTTCAAAAGCAGCAGGAGAGGGCATTCTATAAGGATCTAAAGCGTGAATATTCCTGCCAGTTGGTAAAACACCAACACCATCTCGTAACAAATCCCCACCGGGTGCAGGAAGAATAAACTCACCATTTAAACCCCTTAAAAGATTAGTCAACTCATCAGTAGATTGATTTAATAACCTTGTAATTTCCTTTCTTTCTTCTTCCTCTCTTCCTTCGTGTTCTTCGTCCCTTCGTGGTTCGTTTCCAAAATAAGCATCCAAATAACCAGTTAACTCCTCCTGACTTGGTGCTGCACCTAGAGTATGTAAACCAGAAGAGAAAAGACGATTTTCCAGAACTTGTAAATACTCATATAACTTCACCAAATAATGATCAAAAGCGTGATTACTGAACATTCTCAGATTTTCCGGTGTAAAAGGAATCCCCAGTTTTTTCGCATCATCAAAAGGACAATCCACCTCCAAACCAGTATCAAGAATTTTCTTACAAATTCCTGCCTTTAACAGATAATTCTTGGCTGGATCTTCGCGGTATTCTGCAATTAAATCCCGTAAATTTACCAACTCCTTATATAAACCAGCGCGGCCATAGGGAGGGACATTATGAGAGATTAACACCCCATAACCGCGACGTTTAGCTAATATTGATTCTGAAGGATTATTTGCTGCGTAGATATAGAGATTCGGCAGATTTCCTAAAAGAATATCAGACCAGGAATAGCCGGTATTTCCTAAGGGTGAACCTGGCAACCATTCCACAGTTCCGTGCATTCCAAAATGGACAACAGCATCAGCTTGAAAATCATTTTGTAACCATTTATAATAAGCTGCATATTGAGGGTGAGGGGTTAAATCTCTTTCAAACATTAACCGCATGGGATCACCTTGAATACCCAAAGGAGGCTGAACACCTATCCAGATATTACCTAATTGTACACCACCAATATTAAACTCATCACCATAAGTTTTAATGCCGCTACCGGTGAGATATTTCCATTGTTTTTCTATGCGAGATGTCAACAGATAGCCTAACCATTTTTCTAATGTTCTAGCATTGACTGTAGAACCCCCCGTAGCCCCCCCGTAAACGAGGGGAGATATGACTCCGACTCCCTCCTCGCAAGCGGGGAGGGTTGGGGTGGGATTTTCATCTGCTGCTTTAATTTGTCGAATTAATTCTTCTCCGTCTTCGGGAATATCACCAACTGTATAACCCTGTGCTTTGAGTGCATTTAGTAATTTAATTAAACTGCGGGGAACGTTTAATAATGCAGCAGTTCCCACCGCACCATAACCGGGGGGAAAACCATATAAAATAATGGCAATTTTTCGCTCAGAAATAGGTTTTTGTCTCAGGGAAACCCAGCTTTTGACTCTATTAGTTAAACGCTGTATTCTTTCAGGAATCAAATAAATTTGTTCAGCGACTAAACCACCTAAAGGAATTGTATCAATTGCACCATCTAATTCTGGTAAGGCATATAAGACAACGCTTTGCAAACCGCCCACACCTTGGCGCGTCCAAGAATAAATATCTTGAATTAATAACGGTGCTGCAACGATATAGGGGACATTTTTGGCCGCTAGAATGCGTTTAGCTACCTCCACCTGTCTTCCCGCTTCCATAGAACCCGCAGGACCACCAACCAGGGGAAAACCGATGGTAGAAACTATGGCATTAATTTTTACCGCTTCTGAGGAAAGAGAAGGGGTTTCTAGATTACCTTGTTGACGCTGTTGGGTTTCGTAGTCGCTGGTCATCCAATCTCTGACGGCTACGTGACCTTCTACACCGTTGATAAAGATGGGTAGGGGAATTAACCCGGTTTTTTCAAAATGCCGTATCAGTTGGGGAATATAGGGCAGTTTGGTGATGACGTGCTTTCTGTAAAGTAGAATACCAATAACTGGCTTTGTGGGGTGGGTATCTTGCCCGCCCTTCTTAGATACTCGCTCTATAAGATACCATTGTAAATACTCACGGGGTGAGGTAAAAAAACCTGGATAGTCGGGATGTAATAAGCCCATGTTGGGAGTTTCCGTGGGTGGTGGTATATCTCCAACCTTTAAACCTAAGTATTTATCCGCAATTGTCCAAAATAGGGAAGCGACATTTTCTGAACCGCCGGCGTTCCAGTAACCATAGATAATTAACCAGTTGCGTAGGTCTTGGACTTTTTGGACTGGGATAAATTTTAATAACTTAGGTCCGATTTTCAAGAAACTGATATAACCAGCAAGTTTGTCTTCTTCTTTACCATTAGTGAATTTATCAAGAATGAATTTAATCGGTTTAGGCATTCCTTTGGGTTTGTCACCGATAGCAAATGCACCGATTTTTGTGAAACTAATTAATTCTAGCGCTGACTCAAAAATGAGACGAATAGGGATATCAGCGATACGCTCCCGTAACCACATCACTTGGTCATAATCAAATATTAAACTACCAAAGAAGACATCTGCATTTTTAAGTGCTGTTTCTACTTGGGCGCTGTTTGTGGTAATATTGCGATCGCTAAAAACTCGAATATCCAAATCTGGACAGCGAGAACTAGCTAAACTAGCCGCTGTTCGATACAAGTCCGCGTTAAAGGATTCAAATCCAGCAATTAAGACAATGCGTTTCATCATGCTTTGGCTACGAAATATTTCTTTACCTTAATCTTAAACATTTTTGGGGATTAATGGGGGAATCTCTGCCTAGAGATTAAAATCATATCTATGCTTTTCGGAAATAGATTAAGTAGGTTGGCGTTAAAAATTGTCGTTATGACAAGGGAACAGGTTTTCGGCAACTTTACTTTTTGTTACTTATGTCGGTTTTTTTCCGTTCACCTACTTAATAATTAGTGAACCATTAAAATACCAGTAAAGTTACTTAAGGAGATACAAATGAAATACGGCATTGATATTGGTCACAACTGCCCTCCTGATAGTGGTGCAAGCGGCATCAGATCAGAAGATAGGTTAACAATGGAGGTAGGCAATAAGGTTATAGATAAATTGGAAAGTTTGGGGCATACAGTCATTCCTTGTAAACCCAATAGTGCCAGTACAGTAAATCGTTCTTTAGGTAGTCGCTGCGATAAAGCCAATAATAACCGAGTAGATTTTTTTGTATCTATTCATTTTAATGCTTTTAATGGTAAAGCTAATGGGACAGAAATATTTGCTATTAGCGACAGTGGCAGAAAAGTTGCCCAAAAAGTATTAGATGAAATTGTCAAATTAGGCTTTTTTAATCGTGGTGTTAAAAGTGGTTCACACTTGTATGTTCTCAGAAGAACAAATATGCCGGGAATTCTTATAGAGGGTTGCTTCATTGATTCTGCCAAAGATATGCAAATATATGATGGTGAAGCCATGGCCAATGCTATAGTTGCTGGTTTAACAGGTAAAATAGCAAATACACCTGAAAATCCCGTTCCTAATGTACCTGAAAATCCCGTTCCTAACTTACCTGCAAATCCTGTTATAGACCAAGGAAGCAATAAAGACAAGAGCATTCTCAGACTACAACAGAGTTTAAATCGTCTGAAAATTACAGATCAAAATAATCGCCCCTTAACAGAAGATAATAGCATGGGACCGGCGACATCTTCAGCAACAGAAAAATTCCAGAGAATTGTGGGAGTTTTAGCAACAGGGATAGCAGGTAATACCACCTGGGATGCTATTAATCTAATATTAGCTAAACGGGTGATTCAAGGAACTCATGCCAGTGGTGTAATTATTAGATATTTGCAATATCGTGTAGGTGCTGATCCTGATGGTATTTATGGACCAAAAACAGAAGCAGCCATCAAGAAATTTCAACAGCAAAATGGTTTAACTGCTGATGGTATTATTGGGGCAATGACTTGGCAGAAATTGATAGATTAATATCAACTTTTTATAGATTCCCGACCTCTTTAAGAAGTTGGGAATCTGAGTTTTTACCTGCTGGTAATTCTCTGTCCTTCGTTTCCTGAACATTCCCCCATGGTTCATCCTTTCGTCACTTGTACGTAAGTCCGATAACTGCTAAATTATCTAAAATAGACTGTATTTTTTGAACCAAGTTGAGTTAGGATGTAATATCCTAAAATATGGAAATATAGATTTATTCATCATCAGCGAGAAATCCGCACCCAAAATCAGGTAAACGTCGCGCTAGGATGTAATACATTAACGGCATCATCTCAGACTATCAGTTAATTATGGAAAATTCCCCCATCAAGGCAGTTCAAGCTTCTTACTACGGTGACAGTTCCTTCCGCACACCGCCGCCAGATTTGCCTTCTCTACTCTTAAAAGAGCGAATTATCTATCTGGGAATGCCTTTAGTTTCAGCGGACGAATATAAGCGTCAAATGGGTGTTGATGTAACAAAGCTGATCATTGCCCAGTTACTCTATCTGAAATTTGACAACCCAGACAAGCCCATCTTCTTTTACATCAATTCTACGGGTACATCTTGGTACACAGGTGATGCCATTGGTTACGAGACGGAAGCCTTTGCCATTTGTGATACCATCAATTATATCAAGACCCCCGTACATACAATTTGCATTGGTCAAGCTTTGGGAACAGCAGCACTGATTTTATCAGCAGGAACTAAAGGCCATAGAGCTAGTTTACCTCATGCTACTATTGTTCTCAATCAACCTCGCAGCGGTACGAGGGGTCAAGCAACAGATATTCAAATTTACGCTCAGGAAGTGTTAGCAAACAAAACAGCTATCCTGGATATTTTCTCCAAAAATACTGGACAGACTCCCGAAAAAATTGCTAAGGATACTGAGCGAATGTTTTATTTAACTCCCCAAGAAGCTAAAGAATACGGATTAATTGACCGTGTTTTAGAAAGCATGAAGGATCTACCCAAACCTCTACCAGTCATCGCTTAACCTGCAATTATACCAAATTTTGAAGCTAATTATCCATTATGCCTGTTGATTCAGCACTTCGAGTACCTTATAACATTCCTGGTAGTAAGCAGTGGCAATGGGTGAGTATTGGTCAACGCATGGCTCAGGAACGCATTCTTTTCTTGAACCAGCCACTTACTACCAATGTGGCCAATGCCCTCGTTTCCTCAATACTGTATCTGGAGTCAGAGGATCAAACTAAACCCATCTACCTTTATATCAATTCCCTGGGTGATCCTGTCCTGGCTGGTATGGATGAAACCGCTGGTATGATGTCAATTAAGGCCTGTTTGGCAATCTACGACACAATACAGTACATTAAGTCAGAAATTGTTACTATCTGCTTAGGTCAAGCCGTGGGTATGGCCGCCTTAATTTTATCATCAGGAAGGAAAGGCAAAAGATTTAGTTTACCTCATGCGAATATCGCCCTGACTCAGTTTAGTGTGGCTACTCGCGGTCAAGCAACCGATATTCAAGTTAACGCTCAAGAAGTTTTGCGGAAAAAATCGGTGATTATTGATATTTTTTGCCAAAATACGGGACAAACAGCCGAAAAAATCTCGAAAGATAGTGAACGTATTTTCTATATGACTCCCCAGGAAGCACAGGAATACGGAATAATTGATCGGGTGCTGGAAAGTACCAAGAATTTAGCAAAATCTCTGCCAGTTTGATCTGAATTGACAATTACGGAAAATCTACAGTTCTATTTTCATCATCTCTACTAAAATTGTCCTATGCCTATTGGTATTCCCAAAGTTCCCTATCGTCTCCCTGGTAGCACCTACGAACAATGGATCGATCTCGAAGATCGTCTATTTCGGGAGCGAATTATTTTCTTGACAGAAGAAGTAGATGATGGTATTGCTAATGCTATTGTCGCTTACTTACTCTATTTAGATTCCGAGGATCAGAGTAAACCAATTTATTTGTATATCAATTCTCCTGGTGGTTCTGTAACAGCAGGTTTGGCGATTTACGACACGATGCAGCACATCAAATCTGAGGTGGTGACAATTTGTGTCGGTTTAGCTGCGTCCATGGGATCTTTTCTTTTGGCTGCGGGAACTAAAGGTAAACGCATGGCTTTACCTCACTCCCGGATTATGATTCATCAACCTTCCGGTGGTACTCGTGGACAAGCTTCTGATATCGAAATCGAAGCTAGGGAGATTTTACGGCTACGTCACCAATTAAATCAAATTTATGTTGATAATACTGGTCAAACTTTAGAGAAAATTGAGAAAGATATGAATCGTGACTTTTTTATGTCTGCTCAAGAAGCTCAGGAATATGGTTTAATTGATCGGGTGATTGAAGAACGTATTTAGGGCTTGCTTAGCGAGTAGCGTGGCGTTAGCCATATAAAGCTAAAACCGTTTATTCATAGGGTTTTTGAGGATTTTCCGAACGAAAAAGTGCAAGGTTTTGGCAAATGGAGTCTCAAAACAGTTGCATTTTTCCTTGTCGGATATGGGAAATTGAGGATATCCAGATAACTGTTCCCTCCCCTCACAGACAACTTTTTCAGCAAACTTTATTTAGATAGTAGAAAATAATTCAAAATTCAAGATGTAAACATCTTGAATTTTGAATTTTGAATTTTGAATTGGAGTGAAGCCAACATGGATCTTCAAGATTGCTATCGTTTATTGGGTTTAAGGTCGGGAGCTTCTTTTGCGGATGTTAAAGCGTCCTATCGCCGATTGGTACAGCAATATCATCCTGATATTAATCCAGATGATCTCAAAGCAAAAGATAAATTTATTGCGGTGAATGAGGCTTATAAATTCCTGCAAATGATCTTATTACCAAAGGAAATTAAGCCACAGTCTCATGACCTGAAAACTCATGTTTCTGGTTTTTCAGAAGTGAAAACACAGGTAACAACAGCAAATATCAAAGTTACATCTCACCCAGCAAATTTGGAGGATATCGAACAACGATTAAAATGGAAGACTTATGAACAATTACAGCGGTTTTTACAAGCAAGACGTTTTCCCCAAGCGATCGCTTTAGCGGAAGCTTTACTGGCACGTTTACCAGCAGATGTAGAAGTGCGTCAATGGTTAGCGATCGCTTATAAAATGCGGGGACGTGATCTAATTACAGAAAAACAATTCCCAAAAGCCAGAATTTATCTGAAAAAAGCCTTAAAAACTGACCCAGACAATAAAGCTTTATGGTCAGAAATTCAACAGGATTTTCAGCGGTGGGGATTTTAGGTAATGGCTATGGAAAAATTATATGTCTAAATCTGTGATTACTGTCACCGTTAAGTTATTTGCTGCTTATCAAGAAGCCTATGGAGTCTCTGAATTGATCTGGGATTTTCCTGATGGTACAATAGTTAAGTCGGTATGCGATCGCTTAATTCATGAACATCCAGAATTAAGTAAATGGCGAGAAATAACTCGCTTTGGCGTTAATTTACAATTTGTTGAACCAGATAAGATTCTTCAAAATGGTGACGAAGTGGTGTTAATTCCCCCAGTTAATGGTGGTTAATAAGGACATATTTAAAGACATTAAAAATAAAGGTTCTACCGTACTTGTTATGCTAAATTACCAGTCTGAAAGAGGGAACAGGGAACAGAGTAAAGATGAAGTTAATTTTTACAGCTATTTTAATAATTTTCCTGACAGCTTGTAGTAATATAGCCTTATTACCAACACCGGAATTAGTGCAAAAAGCGATCGCATTTCAGCTAGAACAAACTCAACAACAACTGAACCAACAGCTAGATTTAAACTTGCAAAAATTTAATATTCAGCGGATATCTATTACTCAACAACAACCTCTAACCATTGGGAACTTACCAGCTTATAGGGTACTGGGAAATTATGACTTGACAGTGAAATTACCAAAAGGCAGTTTTCAACAATTACAAAAACCCTTTGAGGTTTATCTACAAATTCAGAAAGAAGGTAAAAGTTGGCGGTTATTAATACCAGAAAAAAACTCTCAATATCCTCAAATAAAAGGCAAAAGTTACTTAATTTTTTAGCCATTTCCATTCAAGTGAGGTACAAGCAGTAATAATTAAACGCAGATAATTTTGTACTTCATTAGACTGGGAAAGGCTATAATTAGGTATTGGCAGTTTTCAAGATTGCCTGTATATTATATTTTAATATTGCATCTCCAAAAGGAATTTATGGGAATTGAAAAACCGCAATGGTTTAAAACTGCTTTCCAAATTAAAGGTTCAGTAATTACTGCTATTTACCAAAGGGTGATTTTAACCGGGGCTTTTGGACTATTAATTTCTGTACTTTATTATAGTAAAGTCCCGGTTTCCCAACCCATTTTAGCTAGTGTTATTCCTAGTATAGTCTTGGGTTTATTATTAGTATTTCGGACAAATACAGCTTATGAACGTTTTTGGGAGGGGAGAAAATGCTGGGGTTCAATAGCTAATACTATCCGCAATTTAGCCAGACAAATCTGGGTATGTGTTGATGAAAAAGAATCAGAAGATAAAGATCATAAAATTGATGCTTTAAATTTACTTGTGTCCTTTGCAGTAGCGACAAAATTGCATTTACGAGGTGAACCTATCAATAGTGATTTAGAAGCATTAATACCCGAATCTAAATATATCAAATTAAAGATTATGAATAATCCTCCTTTAGAAATTGCTTTTTGGATTAGTGATTATTTACAACAGCAGTATAATCGTAATTGTGTCAATAGTTATCAAATGGCTTCTTTGCAAGAATTGTTGAATATTTTGGTAGATAATTTAGGTGCGTGTGAACGAATTTTAAAAACACCCATGCCCCTTGCTTATGCTATTCACCTCAAACAATTATTGTTTTTATACTGCTTCCTTTTGCCATTTCAAATAGTAGAGAGTTTGGGTTGGTGGACTGGGTTAATTTCTGCTTTAGTCAGTTTTACCTTATTTGGTATTGAAGCCATTGGTTTAGAAATTGAAAACCCCTTTGGTTATGATGAAAATGACTTACCTTTAGACGCAATTTGTGAGACCATGAAACGGAATATTGATGATATCATCAGCTTAACTCCTAGTGTGCAAAAATCATAATCACATCAGAAACTGCTGTAAATTACAGCAAGTAGCTTTGATTGAGGTACACCTTGTGCGGGCAAGATGCCCGCACCACAAGAGTTTTATTATTAATATCTGTACTTTGTGAATATCGGAAACTGCTGTAATTTAAGTAGGTTGGTGTGAAAAATTGTCGTTATGACAAGGGAACAGGGAACTCTTAACTGGGAACAGGTTTTGGGCAACTTTACTTTTAGTTACTTATGTCGGTTTTTTTACGTTCACCTACTTACAGCAGATTCCTTTGTTATGAAGAACATCATAGCCACCTCCCTGCTTGCGGGGAGGGGGTTGGGGGTGGGGTGATCTTGTACCTCATAACATTGGTAAGTGCTGTATCAGTTTTTATTTGCGTTAATCTGCGTTAATCTGCGGTTAATGATTCTCAAAATTTGATTCTGTGAGTTTGATTATAAACGGAGATACTCCCTCAACAAATGCCTGAGTAGATTCATAGGGCATCACATTTTTACCAGTTATTTTTATTCCCTGACTTTGAGATATACAATTGAGATAATGCGCCAATCTTTGATCTGGACTTTCTTGTTTGCTTTCTTTACTAATACCCAGAGAGTTTTGTCCCATAACTAACAATGTAGGATAGGGAATTGCAGCAATATCACTACTATAATCTCTTTGCCAAAACCTCGCTAAAAAAGCAAATACTGCATAACGTCCATTGATATTTTTAGCATCTGCTTCTAGCATATTTAACCATTCATCATCAACATTTTCATTAGCAGCAAACAATTTTTCCACGGAGAAAGAATACAAAAATTTGCGGGTGCGAGCATAGCGGAAAAAAGCATTACCTATGGGGGATGTAAAAATGCTCCAAAGTAGATTTTGTTGCCATTTAGGGGCGTTTTTAGTAATTACTGGCCAAGATGTAGGATCAGAAAATACTAACCCAGCAATTAATTCTTTTTCCAGTTTGACTAATTCAACAGCGACTGGTAATAAAGCACCTTGAACTACGATAATAACAGGTTTTTTGACCACAGTTTGCAAGAAGTATTGTAACTGTTTGGCCCAGTTAATTGGTTTGTGTGCTAGAGGTGGCATATCACTTTCACCACAACCCAGTAAATCGGGATTGTAAATAGGATTTTGGTGATTTTTATCATACCATTCTCGGCAGAATCGCTGCCAAAATTGCCGTGATAATCCTACGCCTATGGGATGAATTAACAGTAAAGGAATACCTGTTGCTGGAGAATTGAGCGGTTGATGAATTTCGTAAGCACAGCGGTAATTTTGCCAGAGATAATATTGGGTAGGGGATGCTGTTGTAGATTTAGATAAAGACATAATTTGAAGTTTTTATAGGAGTAGTTGTTATCTTAAAAAATGATGCGGGGGTGAATGAATTGATAACCGGCATCTTTAAGTTTTTGATTGGATACCCAGGCATTATAAGGGCGGATATTTTTATTATTTGCATCCCAAATAACATGAGGTAAATTATTTTTTGTCATCAGATGATCAATTAATTCTTTGTTGGTGAAATGACTATCATCAACAAGATTATAAATACCTTCTAAGCGATGTTTGCGGGCAAATTCTATAGTACCAACTATATCATCAAGATGAATCCAATTGGTGATATCTTCGCCATTGCCAGGGCGGGTTGTTCCTGCGGCTCTAGCAAATATTTTTACCAATTCTCTACCAGGTCCATAAATACCACCTAAACGGAGAATACACACGCGGGTATTTTCATTATTTGCTGATAATAATATGTCTTCTGTTTTTCGTAGCAGTTGAGAATTGCGATTAGCTGGTGCGGGTGGACTTTCTTCGTCTACCCATACACCATTTCTATCTCCATAAATTGAATAACTACCTGTATATATTACTTGACGAACATTAGGAAATTTGGGAAGTAAAGAAACTAAATTTTTAGCAGTTTCTACATAGGTTTCTTCATAGGAATTTGGGTTTTTTGCTCCTACGCTTAACAAGACAACATTCTGATTTTTTAATAGGGATTTTAACCCTAATAAATCGTTACCTGAAGTGACGATAACTTTGTCAGAAATTGTTTGTAAAAATGCTATACGTTCTGGGTTAGTTGTGGTGGCCGTCAGCAGAAAATTATTGTTTGACTGCCAATATTTGCCAACCGCATAACCTACATAACCACAACCAATGATTGCAATATTCATGATGTTTAATAGAACTAAAATAAATTCAACTATTTTTAAGAATTACCAGTTAATAATCAAATAGTACAGGAATATGGAAGTTTTTAACTAATGGCTATTAGGTTAACTTTTTTATTTCTGGCTATTCATATCTATAACGGTAGGTTGACTTGGTTTTTTGCTTTTTAGCGACTAGATTTGATTTTAAGTATGAATTGTACCATCTGGCATGATCGCTCCAGCTAAGTTAGCACCAATTAATTTTACCAGCAAGCGATCGCCGGAACGAATTCTTGCCCCTGTCAAATCAGCACCCCGCAAATCAGCACCGCTGAAATCCGCACCAACCAAATTAGCCGAGCGTAAATTTGCCTCTCTTAAATCTGCTAAAAGTAAGTTAGCTCTAAATAAATTGGCTTCTGATAAATTCGCACCTCTCAAAATCACCTTGTGCATAAAAGTATCACTGAGATTAGACTTGCTTAAATTAGCATAACTCAAGTTTCTTCCTGATAAGTCCCGATTACTCAAGTTAGCGTGACTAAAATCTTTACCACTTAAATCTGAATTTGGCTGTGGTTGTTGATAGGTTTTTTTTGCTGAATAAGAATAAGTTTTGGATGGTTTATCTGGTTGAGAATCAGAGGAAATTGGCTGTTTATCTTGTAAAGAGCGCAATTTATCCCGCGCCATATTCAATGATTTCAGCTTTTCCTGGGCTTTGTGCTGTAAACGCAGATTGTCTTTTGGGAGGCGGTCTGGGTGCCAAACAAACACTAAATCTTTATAAGCCTGATTTATTTCTGCCAGTGTGGCCCCCGGCTCTAATTCCAAGATTCTGTAGTACCGCTCCAATTCGCTCGTCATGATATATATGAGGATGAAGATAATAATTGAACAAATGATGGGTTATGCAGTCATTTGTTCAGTATAACGATGGATTGCTGCTGCTATCGGCATGAAATTGAACAAACTATTCAACCCACTGGCGGAAATTGTACCAGGAAGCGTCAGCCATGCCCTGAACTTATTTAGGGTTGGACAAAAAAGTATTTTTGCGGACTTTAGGAGTCAACAGGGAAATGTGAGAATTTTTGAGAATCCTCGAAAATTTGATCCAGTGTATTTAAAATAAGAGTGATAACGTTATTAACGTAAGTTGCTAGTTAGGGAAAATGTCTAAATCAAAAGGATGAACAGGATGCAGAAAATTACCCATTACCAATTACCCATTACCAGCCTCAACTAGATAACTAGCAACTGATTTATTATCTAATTAATCCATTTCGCCAGCGACCAATGGCTTGCAAATATGCAACAATGGGAACGCGGTAGACCTCAATCACAATCCAAACAATAATTGCTAAGTGCGAGAAAAAAGTTAATACCGTCCAAATCAATGGAATCCAGGTAAAAAAATCATCAGCCGCCGGGGGAAAACAATATACCGTAATACCTATCAAAGTTGTCGGTAAAAAGATCAAAGCAATGGCAGCTAAACCATAACCCCAACCTAATTCCACACCTAATAATTGAGCTTGAGTCCACTTAAATCCCTGCCAATACCAAACTAATGGCGGTTCTCTAGAAGGCATTTGCACTTGCTGTAATTCCAAATTGACGGTCAGAATTTCGTGACAAAAATCACAGCACATAGCCTCCATCATTGGCATTTGCGAAATTTTACCAATACGACATACTGGACATGGATAATTTTCTTGAAAATTTAAAGATCGTGATCTAATTGGAGAATTGTCCATGATTAAACTACTCTTTTTGCAACTTTCCCATTATTTGATCTATTCCCTACCCTAAATAAGCCTGTTTAACTTTTTCATCTTTAATTAAATCTGAGGCTGCACCTGTTAAAATCATAGAACCTGCTTCTAATACATAGCCTCGGTCTGCAATTTTCAAAGCTAAATTAGCATTTTGTTCAACTAATAAAATCGTAACTCCTGTTGTTCGTAAATTCTGAATAATTGTAAAAATTTCTTTAACAATTCCAGGGGCTAAACCTAAACTCGGTTCATCTAAAAGTAAGAGTTTTGGTCTACTCATTAAAGCCCGTGCAATAGCTAACATTTGTTGTTCTCCACCGCTGAGAGTTCCTGCTAATTGATTGCGTCTTTGTGCTAACCGAGGAAATAGATTAAATTGCTGAGAAATATCTGTTTTAATATTTTTATCTCCACGGATATAAGCCCCCAACATTAAGTTATCAAAAACCGTTTGTTTGGCTAAAATTCTTCGCCCTTCTGGACAATGGGCTAAACCAAGTTTTAACATTTCATGACTTTGACGACCATTGATATTTCGCCCTTGATAAATAATATTACCACCTTGACAATTTAGCATTTTAGAAATTGCTTTTAATGTGGTAGTTTTCCCAGCCCCATTTGCACCAACTAGGGTGACTACTTCACCTTTGTTAATAGTTAAATTAACTTTTTTTAAAGCTTGAATACCACCATAATTGACATTGATTTCTTGTAGTTCTAATATGATTTCTCTGGTTAATTGATGTTGATCTGTGTTCATTATCATTCATTCCCTAAATAAGCTGCAATTACCTTTGGATTGTTTCTAATCAGAGATGGTTTATCCAAAGCTATTAACTGTCCAAAATCTAAAACTGCAATCCGATCGCACAATCCCATAACTAATGGTACATGATGTTCAATTATAATAATAGTGCAATGAAAGCGATCGCGCAAATCTCGAATAAATTCACTTAATTGCTGTTTTTCGTTCAGGTTCATTCCGGCCGCAGGTTCATCTAAAAGTAAAATTTGCGGTTCTAAAGCTAAAGCCCGGGCAATTTCTAAACGACGTTGATCACCATAGGCCAAATTTTTAGCTTTTTCTTCGGTGCGATTATCTAAACCAATTAATGTTAATAATTCTAAGGCTTTTTCTCGGCTATTTTCCTCTTCTTTTATTGCTAATGGTAAACCTAATACTCCTGCAATGATATTGCTTTGAGTTCGTAAATGTCTGGCAATAATTACATTATCTAATACCGATAATTCCCCAAATAAGCGAATATTTTGAAATGTTCTCGCAATTCCTAAACCTGCAATTTGATGAGGTTTTAACTGAGAAATTGCTTGACCTTGATAAATTAATTCACCACTGGAAGGAGGAATTAAACCAGTAATTAAATTAAATAGTGTAGTTTTACCAGCGCCGTTAGGTCCAATGAAGCCAAAAATCTCCCCCTGGTTAACTGAAAAGGATAGATTATTGACTGCGACTACACCACCAAAACGACGGGTTAATTCTTTTGCTGTTAACATCATTTTAATTATGATTTATGTGATCAAAAAATGTGAAATCGTTAGTTAAATTGCTTGGAAAAAATTACCTTTTCTGTTTAAATATTTCCTTTTTTCCCTTTTTTAACAGTAATTGAAAATTGAGAGATTTTTAACTTGATTTGCTTGAAAATATCAGGAGTGACTAAACCTTGGGGAAAAAATATTGTACCAATAACAATTAATAACCCAAAAATAATTAACCTACCATCTCGTAAAAAGTGAGATAACCAACTTGGTAAACCACCTGTATCAGCTAAATTTCTCAAAACTTCTGGTAAAGCTGTAAATAGCATTCCCCCTAATACAGCACCTAAAAAACTTCTAGAACCTCCAATTAACACAAAGGTTAAATAGATAATACTCGCGTCAAAAGTTCCTTGACGAGCATTCCAAGTATTCAAAAAATGGGCGCTAATTGCACCAACTACCCCCGCTAAAATTGAACCCAAGGTAAAGGCTAAAACTTTATAATAGGTGGGGTTAATTCCCATTGCTCCCGCTGCTAATTCATCTTCTCTAATAGCAATAAAAGCCCTACCAACTCTGATTTTTTCCAAGCGATAAAATAAGATCATACTAATAATTAATAATGGTAATGCTATCCATAAATATTCAATTTGGCTGTGAAAAGGTTGAGGAATATTGAAAATACCTACTGCGCCCCCGGTAATATCTAAATTCAAAGAGATTACTCGTAAAACTTCCACAAATGCAATAGTAGCAATGGCTAAATAAATACCTCTTAACCTTAATACAGGAAGACCTACAGCTATACCTAATAAACCGGAAATAATTCCAGCAATTAACATTTCTAACAGCAATAAAGGAATAGGAAATAAACTATTATTTGAGGGAAAAACCTTAGTAGAAATAATTGCCGAAATATAGCCACCTAAAGCATAAAAACCAGGACTAGCTAGAGATAATTGTCCAGTCATTAAAGGAAGGTAAAGAGACAGTCCCAGCAGTGAACCTAAGACCATTGAGACAATTAAAGAACCGTAAGTAGAAAAAAATTCAGCCATATTTTGGTGTGGGAAACATTTTGCATTTTACTTATAGTTAGTATACATCAATCTTGTACCTCATTGACTGAGAATATGCTGTATTAAGAAGCATTTATCCACCAATTTCGCAAAGGATGATTTTTTGGAGGTTGATAATGTCCTTTAATTCTAATTGCATTGAGTACATTATTTAATAATAAATGATTAACACTTTCTTTTTCTGACCAATATTTAATTATTTCTGGAGTTGATACAATCTGAAGATCGGGAAAAATTCTTTTAATAAACTTGATAGCTTTGTTGTCATCAGTGGCCACTGCCCATTTTCGATGTACTGCAATAGCAAAAGTTGCAGCTTCACCATCATCCAGGTCAGCAGCATAATTAACAAAAGATTCCTCCTCTTCTTCTGATGCAAAATCTACCACTTTTAATAAACCTTGTGTGATAGCTGTCTCAAATTCTAACACAGCATCATTTTCTTCTTCTTGAAGTTTTTGCAGTGTTTTTAATTCTCTTTCTTGTACAACTGTAGTGACGATAATTTCAGCGGAAAGAGATTTCAAAATTGCCAGAAATTGACCTGACGCACAGAAATTAAGAATACAACAAGCATCAAGGATAATATGGGAGTGAGTAATTTTCATAACATACTCCTCACTTCCCAGTGGTTTGGATTTGACGCAAATCAAAATCCGTATCTTCTTCTATCATTCCGCTTGAGTAGTACCTGAGTAGTGCAGCAATACGACGAGCTTCTAAACGGTCAACATGGAGAAATTCACTAAAACGCCCTTCTGTAATTAAACCCTGATCTAGTGCTTCAATTGCTAAGTGTTGATAGTGCAATGGCATCATATCAACCCTTTGGTGAATTTGTTCTAAACCCAGTTCTTGCTGTACTTTTCTGACTTTTAAACCTCTATCTCGCAATTTATCCCAAGTTCCAGAAGGTAGAAGTTCCATTTCCTCTAACCGATATACTAGGGCTTCTACGGGCACACCATAATAATGAGCTAGTGTAAATAAATTGGTTGGTGTGAATTTAGCATGAGTACGGTACATATCATGAAACCGTTTCAATAGGCCACTAGTTGGCATAAGGAAATATTTGGGAAAAGTTTCCGCTAGTTGTTCACTTTCGGGAAAACGCTGATATTGACCATCAAAATGAAACTCTGGTTTTTGCCGATGCGCTAAAAAGTGTAGATATCCATGCGCCATTGACCAGCGCCGACGCTGTTCTGGATGGTGAGCATTTATAGCCATACAACCGCCAATTTGCTCATTATAACTATATATTTCTGAGTATTTTGCTGGCATTGGCAAATAGAAGATCCGTAAACCTACATCTTGTTCTAATATGTCGCGTAGTTGAGGAATGGGAGCATCACCCAATCCCAATCGTTGACGTTCTGCAACGGCTATACTTTCCGCAGCAGTTTTGATAGGCATATCTGTTACTTGATATTCAAAAGGATAGTTACGCGCTATTGGCGCATCCATGATTTTTTCAAGTTCCAGAAATTCTTGACATAATTCCTCTAAATGCAGGATAAATGGTTCAATTTCTGCCTGTTGTTCTTGATTACGTTGATAAACTGCCCGAAACTGCACTTCAAAAGGTTGGACTATTGGCCGTTGACGCACAAATTCACTTATTGAACGCCCGTAAGCACGAGCAAGTTTAATGAGTTCGGTCGCTTTGATGCGACGTTCTCCTTTTTCAATAGCGATCATAGTGGTGCGTGCAGCGTCAATAATTTTGGCTGCATCCGCTTGAGTCATGTTGCATTTTTTACGGGCTTGTTGTAGGAGTTCTCCTAATGTCCGCAGATCAATGTTATCCAGGATGTTGGTAGTCATAACATTAGTAATTTTTACTATCTAACAAAAACGCCTTCTTCAAATTCCATACAATTTCACTGCGATCGCACTTTCTTTAACTGATATCCTGGTAACACTCCTGATAACCCGGTTGTATATCATCAAGGTAGATAACATTTTCAACAATGTCAATGATTAAGGTGAATATTTTTATAGAATGTCAGGTTTGTTATAAATGCAAATGCGTAGTAAATACTCGATTTCTATCAATATATACACATCCTTAGATATAGTAGTATCATAGAGTGATACTATATAAATGGAACTAAACAACAAAAATCAAAAAACTCTCCAAGACATTTTTGAGAACCCAGTCGCGGATAAAGGACAGTTAGAAAACTGGGAAAGAATGTTATTATCTCATACTGGAGCTTGTACTGATATCCTAGCTGAACATTATGATGGTTCTAAAAAACCTATTCCCGAACCTGGTTATAGACTCAAGGAATTTAGTCAAATTGAAGAATATGTAGATCCTGAATTTCCAGGTGCAAGTACACATTATAGAATTGGTGATTGGGAAGTTTCCAAGGTAGAAGAATACAGGGGTTTCCGCTCTTATGAGGTACATATTAAGCCCCCTCTCGAAGAGCGGGGAGGGGGTTGGGGGTGGGGTGACTTTGTACCTCATAACATCGGTAAGTGCTGTATGTACCAGATTTACCTCTGGGTACTTTTGAATCAGTAGTTATTTGTTATTGTCGTTATTCCCCAGTAAATACCCCATTAAAACCATTACCAAAAATCCAAGTATCCCCTAATTTAAAAATAGAAGCGTGAATAGAAACCTGTGGGAAATTGTAGGTAAATGAAAGAGGCATTTTCATGTAAATCTCCCACATTTCGATTTTATTTTCTGAAAAGTAATAGTTTTTAAATATATTGCTCATCATATTAATTACATTGTAGCTAAAATCTCAAAGTTTTTACCCAATTCAGTAGTGTAATTAATTTTCAATATTTATTTTTAAAATGCGTTTTGGAATAGTATTAAATTCTCTTTCTCCTCTGGGAAATAATGGTAAGTAGTTTCTTTGTTCACGAGAATATTCGTAAAATGATTATATGCTATATTCGATTAACCTCATTGAAGTTTGCATAAGTATTGATACAGCACTTCCCGGTGTTATGAGGTACATATCTAGCGGGCAAGATGCCCGCACCACAAGAGTTTTATTATTAATATCTGTACCTCATCAGAGCGGAAAAGGTTGTATCATTGATTATACAGACAAAACCCACCGAATTTACAATTAAGCAAAAGGTGGGTTAAAAAACTTAATTTGTTTTAGCAAATTGTCTTCGCAATTAATTATTTAGATATTGTCAATTCCAAAGTCTGTTTAAAATCATCCACAGAATTAACTGTTACAGCCAATTTCAACATTTCATCTAAAATAGATAAATTAGAAATCTGAGATAGAGATACTATAATCTCTAAAGAAACCTCACCAAATCGAGTTTGCAAAACGGTTTTGACGTAATCACGAGCTTTTTGTAAAGCACCAATTTCTTTACCAATTTCCTTACCGCGTTCTATTGCCATTTCTTCTGTAGGACTGATAAAAGGCATTTTTCTTTCCTCCTCTAAACTGTTGAGTTGATTTAGTAACTTTTGCTGTAATTGCCCAGGTAAAGTCATCATTTTGTCAATGATTTTAAAAGGATTTTAATTCTACACCTTTTGAATAAATTTCTTACCTAATAAACCTTGAGGTCTAACTAATAACATCATAAACAATATGCCAAAAGCAACAGCATCTTTATAACCAGAATATTCTCCGGGAACTAATGCTTCAATTATCCCGATAAGTAACCCTCCTAAAACTGCTCCAGGAATACTTCCTAAACCTCCTAAAACTATCACTGCTAAACCCCGTAAACCAAAACCAATTCCAAAATAAGGACCTGCAATACTCACACTAGAAGCGACTAAAGTTCCCGCTAAACCTGCTAGAAAACTACTAATAAAAAAGGTGAGAATAATGAATTTATCGGGGTTTATTCCTAATAAACTGGCGGTAATTTGATCTTCAGCGATCGCTTGCATTGCTTTACCATATTTAGTATATTTAACAAAATAGGTAATTATGGAAACAACTATCAAGGAAACAACAAAAATTATTAGTTGTACAGTGCGAATAGGAATAGGATTTTCTGCACTACCAAAATTAATCGCCGGTGGTAAATTACCAAAGGTATCTCCTGGAAAAGTATAACTTTCAGCACCTAATAAATATTGAATTAAGTTAACAATTACCACTGCAACACCTAAGCTAGAAACCACTGTTAATAAAGAATCAGAACCCTTATCTCGCAAAGGTTTAAAAGCAATACGTTCCACAATTACTCCAATTACTCCAGCTAAGATACTACCTAAAATCAAGGCAATTGTAAAAGGCAATTTTACAGGTAAAGCTGCATTAGCTAACAAACCACTAAAGCCAAAGTTCCCACCCATGAGTGCATAAGTAAAATAAGCACCTAAAGTAAAAATTGCCCCATGGGCTAAATTAATAATGCCTAAAATTGAATAAACTAAGGTATATCCTAAAGCGAAAATAGCGTAAACGCTGCCAATAGATAACCCATTTAACAACTGTTGTAAAATTATTGTCAAATTCATTTCTGATTATTTAATAAATGTAAATTTGCCACTATTACCATCTTTATCCATTTTAATTTGCGCCACATATAAATCTTTTTGTACTACTTCACCGATAGGCGTGAAAGATATTTCTCCTAAAGGTGTATCATACTTTCCTGCTAATATTTGTTTATTCAGTTCAGTTCTTAATTGTGGTAATGGCAATTTATTAATCTTGCTCTTATTATCTAAGGCTTTGAGTGCTTCTACATAAACTTGTAGCGCCGTAAAGGCTTGGGCGCTAAATTGGGGTGGTTGTTTTTTGTATTGATCTAAATAAATTTGCCGAAATTTTTGGTTAATATTATTAGCATGATCTGGACTGTAGGCTTGAGCAATAATTACACCATCACAAAGTGCTTTACACACTGTCAATATATTAGATGAGTTTAAACCATTGCCTCCAATAATTAAACCTTTATAACCGAGTTCTCGCAACTGTCTTACTAAGTTACCACCATCAGCAGCCAAACCAGAAATAATCACTAAATCTGGTTTTAAATTCATAGCATTAGTGATTTGACTTTGAAAATCAGTGTCAGTAGTTTGGAATTTTTGGACTGTAACTATTTCTAGTTTTGCGTCTTTAACTGCATTTTGAAATATCTCTGTTTCTGACTTATTAAAAGCATCATTTTGAGCGTAAAAAACTGCCACTTTCTTAATATTAGGATTTTGTTTTATTGCTGCTTTCACTGCATTGGGAGCAACTTTAGCAATAGGTACAGATACACGAGCAATATAATCACCTAATTCGGGAATACCCTTGGCTGTATTTGATGCTGCAATTACTGGAACTTTAGCACGCTCTGCAACGGGGTCAGCACTAAAAGCTTGTTGGGATAAAGTTGGACCAATAATACCCACCACTTTATCTTTATTAATTAATGTTTGAAAGGCGTTAATTGCTCCTTGTTCATCTCCACTGGTATCTTGTAACACTAATTTAACGGGTGTACCATTAACTCCACCTTGATCATTAAAATATTTTTCGGCTATTTTTACACCTGCTATACCCTCTTGACCAAGTAAAGCTACGTTGCTAGTCTGGGCAAAGGCGATACCAATGGGGATAGATTTATTAGCTGTATTCGCGCCGCTGCAAGCTGTTAGTAAAATGGTGCAGGTCACTAAGAATGTGCTTGTTAGTCCAGGAGTTTTGTTCATGATTCAACTATAGTTATAGTTTTGGGATCATATTTAATTTAACCACACAAGGACTGATAATTAGTTAGTGTAGTGGGTTTGATTTTTGAAAATATCAGTATCTTGTGGTGCGGGCATCCTGCCCGCTATAATTATACCAATTAAAATTATACTTAAATGCAGTATATTTGAGGTAGGGTGTGTTAGCTGTCTGTGGTGCGGGCATCCTGCCCGCTATAAATTAGCACAAAAATCTTGGTAAAATTACGGTGTTGCATAATAGCGGTATTAATTATGCAACGACCTCAGAAGAATTAAGGCGAATATGGACTCACTCTCAACATTACTTTATACAAGAATTTTCACTCCTTAATTTTTAACTTTAGCACTAATCTAGAAAACCCATCAAAATTTCGGAATCATCAAAAGTATTTGCAGCTATGGGGCGGTTTCCAAATATAGAATAGTTTTGAGTAATTACCAAATTACTGGAAGCGACGGGACGAATACCAGACAAATTAATACTATCAACAACTTGGAATGTGTTTGCACCTATGGGACGAATTCCCATTGAGTTGTAAGTATCAACTACCTGTAAAGTCCCGGTGGTAATGGGACGCATTCCAGCTACTATCATTGTTCCTTGAGAACTTTGTTCAGTATTACCACTGTTCTCTTGAGTATTTTCTGTCATTGTTATTTCTCCTTTGTATTTGATGACACTTATTTCAATTCAATCTTTGTTTGTTAAGTGAATTTTACAATAGATTAGGAAAGAAGTATTTTTTTCCCATATAAAGTCTAACCTGAAATCAGCATACATCACAGATTGCACTTTTGATCAAATGGAATATACTGGATGATAGTCTAGTCTGTTACGGGCATCAGTTACTATTGATAGAGGTGTAATCTACATGACCTGGGAATTTTGGATTGATAGGGGTGGTACTTTCACTGATATTGTCGCCAAAAACCCAGACGGCAAGTTACAAATTCATAAGCTATTATCCGAAAATCCCGAACGTTACACCGATGCAGCTATAGAGGGAATTAGGCAAATTTTAGGCATTTCTGATCATCAGTCTATTCCTAGTCAAGAAATTGCAGTTGTTAAAATGGGAACAACTGTAGCTACTAATGCTCTCCTGGAAAAAAAAGGCGAGAGAACTGTTTTAATTATTACTAAGGGGTTTGCAGACGCTTTAAGAATTGGGTATCAAAACCGTCCTGATATTTTTGCTCGGCAAATTATTTTACCAGAAATGTTGTATGAGCAGGTGATTGAAGTGGAAGAGCGTTATAATGCTCAAGGTGAGATATTAATTAAATTAAATTTAGATAGTGTTCACCCACAACTACAAACAGCTTACAATAATGGTATTCGTTCCTGTGCAATTGTTCTTATGCACGGTTATCGCTACACTAACCATGAAAAACAAGTTGCTAACCTCGCTAAAAGCATTGGTTTTACTCAAGTTTCAGTATCTCATGAAGTTACCCCTTTAATGAAGTTAGTGAGTCGGGGTGATACAACGGTAGTAGATGCTTATTTATCCCCAATTTTACGGAGATATGTCAATCAAGTAGCCAGTCAATTGGGAAAAAATGTTACTCTTCAGTTTATGCAATCTCACGGAGGCCTAACTGATGCGGAAACATTTAAAGGTAAAGATAGTATCTTATCAGGTCCTGCGGGGGGAATTGTCGGGGCGGTGCAAACTAGCATCCTAGCAGGATTTAATAAAATTATCAGTTTTGATATGGGTGGTACATCTACGGATGTTGCCCATTATAATGGTGAATATGAACGCACATTAGAGGCAGAAGTGGCTGGGGTAAGATTTCGCACCCCAATGATGGCTATTCATACAGTTGCAGCGGGTGGTGGCTCAATTTTACATTTCCATGGTTCTCGCTATCGCGTCGGACCAGAATCCGCCGGTGCAAATCCTGGACCGGCTTCCTACTTTAAAGGCGGACCTTTGACAGTCACAGACTGTAATGTCATGGTGGGTAAGTTACAACCCGCTTTTTTTCCCCAGGTATTTGGTAGAGAAGCAAATTTACCATTAGATGTAGAAATTGTCAAGAGTAAATTTGCGGAATTAAGAGCAGAAATTGGTGATCATCGCCCAACGGAGGAAGTAGCCACAGGTTTTCTAACCATAGCTGTTGATAAAATGGCCAATGCAATTAAAAAAATCTCGCTTCAACGTGGTTATGATATATCCGAATATACTTTATGTTGTTTTGGTGGTGCTGGTGGACAACACGCTTGTTTAATTGCTGACGCTTTAGGGATGAAACAAATATTGATTAATCCCTATTCTGGAGTTTTATCTGCTTATGGGATGGGTTTAGCAGATGTTAGAGTGTTAAAAGACAAAGCTGTTGAAGGGGTTTTAGAGTTAAAATTGTTATCAGATTTAAAAACAGTATTCGCAGAATTAGCAGCAGCGGGGAAAAAAGAATTAACCCAGCAAAATCCCGGTGATATAGAAATTTTATTGTATCAAAAGCTGCATTTAAGGTATGAAGGAACAGACGCGCCTTTAGTGGTAGATTTCGCTGATTTAGAAGCAATAAAGAATCAATTTGCAGAATTACACCGTCAGCGTTATGGCTTTATTTTACCAGAAAAGCGGTTAATTGTCGAGGCAGTCACAGTAGAATTAGTATTACATCATCATCGCCAAACTGTCACCGTAATTTCTCGAATAAATGATAATTTACCTGTTGCGGAGACAACCGTACAAATGTTTACGGCTGGAAAATGGTGGAATACTCCAGTTTATCGTCGGGAGAATTTACAACCGGGGGACCGTATTTTAGGTCCTGCAATTATTGTAGAAGCGACAGGTACAAATATTATTGAACCTAACTGGAAAGCGGAATTAACTAACATTCAGAATTTGATATTAACACATAATGAAAATCCTCAATCTTTAATCAAAAATCCCAAATCTAAAATCCAAAATTGTCAAGACGCGGTGATGTTAGAAATTTTTAATAATTTGTTTCGAGCGATCGCTGAACAAATGGGTATAACATTACAAAATACCAGTTCCTCTGTCAATATTAAAGAAAGACTTGATTTTTCCTGTGCAATTTTCGATCATCATGGACAATTGGTAGCAAATGCGCCGCATATTCCTGTCCATTTAGGTTCTATGAGTGAAAGTGTTCAAGCTTTGATTTCCACTCATGAAAATAATATTAAACCGGGTGATGTTTTTGCTGCTAATAATCCCTACAATGGGGGAACACACCTTCCAGATATTACAGTTATTACTCCTGTATTTCTGAATACTAATTTTCCCATTTTTTATGTTGCTTCCCGGGGACATCATGCAGATATTGGTGGAATAACTCCTGGTTCTATGCCACCTTATAGTACAAATATAGCAGAAGAAGGAATTTTATTAGATAATTTTCAATTAGTTAATTCTGGGATTTTTTGTGAACAGGAATTAATTAATTTACTCAGCAGTGAACCTTACCCAGCTAGGAATATTTCTCAAAATATCGCCGATTTAAAAGCGCAAATTGCAGCGAATCAAATCGGTGTTCAAGAACTTCTAAAAATGGTAGAATACTATAGTTTAGAAACTGTCCAAGCTTATATGGGTTTTGTCCAAGACAATGGCGAAGAATCTGTTCGTCAAGTCATTGAAGTTTTAAAAAACGGTAGTTTTAGTTATGCTTTAGATGATGGAAGTATGATTAAAGTAGAAATTACTATTGATAAAAACTCCAGAAATGCCAAAATAGACTTTACTGGTACTTCACCACAATTAAATAATAACTTTAATGCACCTTCAGCAGTATGTAAAGCAGCAGTTTTATATGTTTTTCGCACCTTAGTAAATGATGATATTCCTTTAAATGCAGGATGTATGAAACCTTTAGAAGTTATTATTCCTGAAGGTTGTATGTTAAACCCCTCCTATCCCGCTGCGGTAGTTGGTGGAAACGTGGAAACTTCCCAAGCAATTACTGATACTTTATATGGGGCTTTAGGTATGTTAGCAGCTTCCCAAGGAACAATGAATAATTTCACTTTTGGGAATGAAAAATATCAATATTATGAAACTATTTGCGGTGGTTCTGGTGCGGGTGCAAATTTTGATGGAACAGACGCAGTTCATACTCACATGACTAATTCTAGATTAACAGATCCCGAAGTTTTAGAATGGCGTTTTCCTGTGATTTTAGAAAGTTTTGCAATTCGTCAACATAGTGGTGGTCAAGGTCAATATCACGGTGGAAATGGTGTAATTCGGCGGTTACGATTTTTAGAAAAAATGACAGCAGGAATTTTAGCAAATCATCGCATTATTCCCCCATTTGGTTTATGTGGTGGAGAAGCAGGTATAATAGGTAAAAATTATGTAGAAAGAAATAATGGAACTGTGGAGAAATTAGCAAGCAAAGCCGTGGTAGAAATGAATCCTGGAGATATATTTGTCATTGAAACTCCCGGTGGTGGAGGCTACGGCCAGTTGTGAGAAGGTGAATTTTCATTGATAACGTAGTAGAATAGGTGACAGATAAGTTGTACGCAAGAGAGGACGGGAAATTGGAAGAACTCAGGACGGTATTAGAATTAGCCACCGAAGAAGAATTACAGGACTTGACAGCAATTCTGTTTAGTCGCAAATTTAACCCCTTAGATTATGTTCACACCCCCGAACCCATTACAGTACAAAGCCAAGACCGTCAAGCTTGGTTAAATGCTATTGAGGACCGTTTTCGTTTTTTAGCCGCTGACGGAATCACGGTATTACGGAGAAAGACTGGTCAAGTAACTTACAGACAAGCCCTGATTCAAGTCTGTAAATATCTGAAAATTCACTATGATCAAAATTTAACAACGGTTGATTTAGAAGCAGAAGTATTTTTACATTTGTTAGCAAAGGTTTGGAAACAACTACCAAAAACAGAAAAGCAGCAACTAACCATTAATTTACAACGTCAGTTAGTAGAATCGAACTTAAAACAACCATTACCATTATCATTGCAACATGATCCTTTAGGATTAATATTTAAAGGTGGTAGCGCCTTGGCTGTAACTTCTGTAATTCAACCCTTTGTACTACAAACTATCGCCCGTGAATTTGCTGTTCATTTTGCTACCTACCAAGTAGCTAAAGAAGCAGCAATTACAGGTACAGGACTAGCGACTAAACAGTTTCAAAATCATGTAGCTTTACAAATGTCTCGACGGGGTATGACCATGACCGCAGCCCGTTATAGTGCAGTTCGTAGTGTATTTGCTTTTATTGGTCCAATGATGTGGGCTTGGTTTCTTGCTGATTTAGGTTGGAAAGCGATCGCTACAAACTATGGTAGAATTATTCCTACAGTCTTTACCCTCGCCCAAATTCGTCTTACCCGTACAGAATGCTGGGAAATAGCTTAAAAAAAACCTTTTATCATCCGAATTTCCACTTACAAAACCCTGGAAATTGGCTGCAATTTGGACTAATATCTTTCCCCCTGAGTCCATTTTTAGGGGGTATTTCCATAGCTGTAGCTTCATTGCTAACTTGGCGCAAACAATACCATATCATTCGCCAGTATCCAATTCACCAGGGATTTGCCATTTTGAGTATTTTACTACTCATTAGCACCGGATTTGCCCCTCACAAACTAGATGCTTTTTTAGGCTTATTCAACTTAATACCCTTCTTTTTCTTGTTTGCAGGACTAACCTCCCTCATACAAACACCTGCCCAATTAAGACAAATATCCTGGATAATGGTATTTGGTTCTATACCTATTTTAATCATAGGATTTGGGCAATTATTTCTGAATTGGAACTTTAAATTTCAGGTTTTATGGATTGTTTTTGATTGGATAGTTGCACCAGGAGGACTACCACAAGGACGTATGGCCGCTAACTTTATGCACGCTAATACTTTAGCCGCATATTTAGTAACTATTTTGATTTTAGGTTTAGGTTTATGGCTAGAAAACTATCAAAAACTCAAACAAAAAAATCCCCTAATCATCTTTTTAATAATCACATTATCTGCTAACTTTATCGCCTTGATTTTAACTAATTCTCGCAATGGCTGGTTCATAGCTATTTTTGCCTGTTTAGCTTATGCTTTATATCAAGGTTGGCGATTAATTGTAGCTACTGTTATGACCATTACCAGTTGTTTTTTATTAGCAGCTTTTGCACCTTCACCCATAGCAGAATTTTTCCGTAAATTCGTTCCCTATGCCATTTGGGCGCGGTTAAACGATGATATGTTTCCTGATAGACCAATAGCATTAATGAGAAAAACCCAATGGGAATTTGCCTTAAATTTAACCCAAAAACACCCCTTAACTGGTTCAGGTTTACGCAGTTTTAGTGAACTGTATAAAACCCAAATGCAAATTGATATAAATCACCCCCATAACCTCTTTTTAATGCTATCAGCGGAAACAGGTCTAATTACCACCTTATTATTTTGTGGGTTACTAATTTGGATATTAATTACAGCTAGTCAACTTTTATGGAACTCCCAAATCATAGAACCAAAAAATCGCCTCATCTTTTTTAGTTATTTAATTACATTTATCGGTTGGATATTATTTAATATCGTTGATATCACCATCTTTGATATTCGTTTAAATACCATTTTTTGGGTATTTCTAGCTGCATTGTGTGGAGTTATCTACCAATATCAATCACATCATAAATCCATTTGACAGTAGCAGAAATTACCTTTGCAGATTCAGTAAAAGTTACATTTTGTTAATATTTGATAGACATGATGAGGTGTATCATGAATGACTTTAGTAAAACAGGGAGTTTTAGTTACAGCAGTTTTCGGCGATTTAAACCAGACTTTGATTACCTTCTTCCTTACTTTGCGCCTTTGCGCGAAACAAAAACCGTGGTTCATTTACCAGCAAATTTGCTGTAAGTAGATAAACGGAAAAAAACCGACATAAGTAACAAAAAGTAAAGTTCCTCAAAACCTCTTCCCAGTTAAGAGTTCCCTTGTCATAACGACAATTTTTAACACTAATCTACTTACCTAATGTATCCTTTTCTTTTCTCCCCATTTTTTGTCAATTTTAGCTAAATTGCTCTCCCGCATCCAAATTAAACAACATTTGTAGGGTTTGCATACATCGTCTTCTCGTTTCTACATCTTCCTGGGCGCGTAATTGTACCATGGGATCATGTAATATTTTATTAACTATTCCCCGTGTTAAAGCTTCAATGATTTCTTGATGTTTTTCACCAAATTCTGAACCCAAACGTGATAAAGCTTTTTCTAATTCTTGTTCGCGGATAGTCTCTACTTTATTGCGTAGTGAACTGATTGTAGAAACAGTTTCTAAACTCCGCCACCACACTTCAAAAGCCCCTACTTCCTCGTCTAATATTTTCTGGGCTTCTTGCGCCATTTGGCGGCGACTTTCATAATTTTGCGCGACAACTGCTTTCAAGTCATCAACATTAAAGGCTTGAACATTAGTCAAACCATTAACATCTGCATCTACGTTTCTAGGTACGGAAATATCAAATAACATTAATTGTTGATTTGGTTCTAGTACCATTTCTAACTTAGCCCGATTCAGAATCGGTTCTGTTGATGAAGTGCTAGTAAATACTATATCGCTATCGGCAATTACTGACATCATCTCTGGCAGCAAATGGACTTGTATAGGTTGTTCTGGGAACAAATTTGCTAGTTCTTCAGCCCTACCACGGGAACGATTAACAATACTAATTTGAGTTGCACCTTTAGAAATGAGATGTTGTACAAGTAACCGGGACATTTTCCCCGCACCGAGAATAGACACGCGATAATTAGATAAATTTTCTACCTTCATTTGTGCTAATTCCACTGCTGCCGAGCTAATGGAAACTGCACCAGTACCAATACTAGTTTCCGTGCGAACTCGTTTACCGGCGGTGAGAGCTTGTTTAAATAAGCGATTTAAAATGGTTTTGATGCCATTAAATTGCTGTCCGAGTTTATGAGTATGTTTAACTTGAGCTAATATTTGTCCTTCACCTAACACGAGACTATCTAAACCAGCAGCGACCCGTAAAATGTGTGTTACAGCATCACCATGGAGCAATATAAACAAATGATGACGTAGAGAGACTATAGGTAGTTTACTATGTTCAGAAAGGAACTGAGTAACCTCATAAATCCCTTGAGTAGTTTCATTACTGACAATATAAATTTCTAAGCGGTTACAAGTGCTGAGAATAGCGACTTCATCAATATGAGGATAACTGAGAAGATGAGCGATCGCTCCTTCGATTTGAGTTTCGGGAATACTTAATTTTTCTCTAACTTCTATTGGGGCTGTTTTATGACTTAACCCCACCACTGCAATATTCATTTCTGAAATAGGTAATTGTTAATGGGTAAGAAAATTTTAGATTTTAGATTTTAGATTTTAGATTGCAGTTAATTTAATCCAAAGTCCAAAATCCAAAATCCAAAATTTAATTGCTTAGTGCAATTGAATAACCTTAGGTTGCTCGGCCATGTGAATAGTATCTACAAAGCGAGCAGTTTTAGACTGGGTAGAAATAACCAAGCTTTGAGTTCTAGCGCCACCGTGGAAGAAGCGTACACCTTGCATCAAGTTACCACTGGTGATACCGCAAGCAGCAAAAAGAACCGTTTCACCAGATGCGAGTTCATGAGCATCATAAACCTTATCAGGGTCAGTGATACCCATGGAACTGAGACGATCTAGGTTTGCTTCCTTGCTTTCGCCAATCAAACCTGTTTTCACTATTGCTGGATCGTAGATCAATTGGCCTTGGAAGTGTCCACCTAAAGCCCGCATAGCTGCGGCGGAAATTACACCTTCAGGAGCAGCACCAATACCCATGAGTGCATGAACGTTAGTACCAGCAAAACCGCAAGATAAAGCCGCACCCACGTCACCATCAGAAATTAACTGTACTCTTGCCCCAGCTTCACGAATTTCCTTGATTAAATCGTTGTGACGTTCGCGCTTCATGACAATGACCACAAGTTCCTCAATAGAGCGACCTAGACACTCAGAAAGAATCTTGAGGTTTTCCGTTGCTGACTTGTTGATATCAACCTTACCCTTAGCTGCTGGGGGTGCTGCTAACTTCTTCATGTAGAAATCGGGAGCGGCAAATAAACCACCTTTTTCAGAAATTGCTAAAACAGCCATTGACCCGGGTTGTCCGTAGGCTACCAGGTTTGTACCTTCGCAGGGGTCAACAGCGATATCAATTTCGATTAATTCATCAGGGTTACAGAAGTTTTTAGCATCTTTACTAGTACAGATCCCAACTTCTTCACCGATGTAGAGCATAGGAGCATCATCCCGTTCCCCTTCACCGATGACAATGCGGCCACGCATCTGGATTTTGTTCATCCGTTCCCGCATAGCTTCCACAGCTACTTGGTCAGCAATGTTCTTTTCGCCTTTACCCATCCACTTTGCAGAGGCGATCGCCGCTTGCTCAACTACTTCAATAATCTCTAAACCAATTGTATTTTCCACGGAGTCTGCCCTCTAAATTATTTTCCTGGGTTACGTTTTTTTAGTTATTTCAGTTTTTAAGTCTACCAAAGTGCGGATACAGATGGAAAAAAGACTTGACTGATAACTGTGTTAAGTTTTGCAACAGTCAATAGAACGGGGACGCACAGAAGCAGGAAAGAAGATTTTTTACTGACCACGAACAACCAACAACTGACAACTGACCACGAACAACTGACAACCAACAACCAACAACTGACAACTGACCACGAACAACTGACAACCAACAACCAACAACCAACAACTGACAACTGACAACTGACCACGAACAACTGACAACTGACAACAAAAACAGAGAATAATTGAGTAAATGTCCCTAGCAAGTTAAAATAATTTTGGTGACAGCCTCCCCACTGTTCCTTACGAGGCTTTTATGGCAGCAAATCTCAAACAGATAGCCAAGTATCTAGATAATCTTGGTTGGCAATACCGTTTTGATGAAGAAGAAGACCGGATTATTACGGGTGTTGAAGCTCAAAACCTAGAAGATTTCCTGATAGTTGTCCAACTAGACGAAGAAGGGAGATTTTTCCGGTTATTCGCGCCTCAAGTTTTAGCGGAAGTCAAAGACCATCCCCACAAAAACGCCATCCTGCAAACCATGCTGGCTATTTCTTGGGAAACCAAAATGCTGCAATGGGAATATGATCCCACCGATGGTGAAATCCGCGCTATCATTGAATTTCCCCTAGAGGACTCCATGCTCACTGAAAGACAATTTAACCGTTGTTTGAGCGGATTAATCCAAATTGTGGACAGTATTGCTGTGCCGCGTTTGCAGGAAGTAATGGCAACAGGAGAAGATCCCGGAAATATAGACTTAGGAGAAAGATTATTGTTGAGTATTCAAGAACAAGCTCCTGGATTATTAGAACTCCTAGAAAAAGCCATGGAAGCGCGGAAAAAGCGAGGTAGTTTCAGCGATGAATCAGAGGATAACTACTGAAATCGCTAAACTGCAAAGTGATCACCTCATCTTATACAAAAAAGAAATTTTCTAGGGTTGGATTTTTATGACATCTTATGCAACCTCCTCTGCTAAAGCGGAAATGAGTGAACTACGGCGGTTAAAAAGTTTACTACCGCCAGAATTACAAAGTTGGGTAACGGTTGAAGGTACAACTGAAGTTAATCCACCTTTGATTCGTTGCGAAGAAATCGGTAAAGACCAAGTAGAAATTCAAATTGACTTGGTAAAATGGGATGCTCTGGCCATGGATCAGCGTAATTTGCTGTTTTGGCACGAAGTGGCTCGTGTTCAAAATGACACCATTCCTAAAGATGGCTGGGAAATGGCCGCCCTGGCCATTGGTTTAGGTGGTGCAGTGGGGGAATTGTGGGTACAAGATGGATTATTACTAGTATTAGCTTTAGCTCTATGCGGCGTTTCCGGTTGGCGACTATACCAAAAAAATAATGGGGACAAACAAATTAAAGAATTACTAGATGCTGACGAAAAAGCGATCGCTCTAGCCACCCGCTTTGGTTATAGTTTACCTAACGCTTATAAAAG
The DNA here is from genome assembly GCA_046070105.1 of Dolichospermum sp. Classification (GTDB taxonomy): domain Bacteria; phylum Cyanobacteriota; class Cyanobacteriia; order Cyanobacteriales; family Nostocaceae; genus Dolichospermum. The sequence goes on along the minus strand of JBJUHT010000190.1, from coordinate 11,359 downwards.
TCTTGGTAGTGCCTTAAAAACTTTAGTTGAAAACACTCCTAGCAAGCGGGAGCGTTCTCGATATGAAGCTAGACTTTCTGCTCTTAAACGCAGTGCTAACAAAGCTAAATCTAAATCTAGAAATGGCGACACTAGTGAACTGTAAAAACCAGAGTAGAATCTCAACAGTTAGTGGGGTGGGCAACCCCCAACCCCCAAAATATTTAATTAAGTAGGTTGGCGTTAAAAATTGTCGTTATGACAAGGGAACAGGGAACTCTTAACAGGGAACTCTTAACAGGGAACTCTTAACAGGGAAGAGGGAACAGGAAATAGGGAACAGGGAATAGGGAACAGGGAATAGGGAACAGGGAATAGGGAACAGGGAACTCTTAACAGGGAACTCTTAACAGGGAACACTTCGACAAGTGTTACAGTGAGCTTGTCGAACTGCTCAGTGCATCGCAGGGAACAGGGAACAGGTTACAGGAAAGAGGTTTTGGGCAACTTTACTTTTCGTTACTTGTGTTGGTTTTTTCCGTTTACCTAATTACTTGGCCACAGTTTTATGGAATTAATAAACTTTATTTTTTTCTTGATGAAAACTTTTTAAATTCTACATTTGATGCAACATTTTATGAGTTTGGGGAATCACACGCACTTGTTTAACAAATCTCTTCATCAAAACTTGCCATTCTAAAACCTGGTCTGGAGTTGGTGCTACCATGACCACAGAACTAAATTTTTGAGCAGCCACAGGGGCAACGGGTAAAGGGGTAACAGGTTGTAAAAATACCGGAATATCCTCACTGACTTGGGCAACTAATAAAGCCGCCCGTTCCAACTCTTGAACAACTGTACTTTGGGAAACAATTATTTTTACAAATACTTCTAACTTAGAGTTAGAGCATAACTGAAGAAATTTTGTATGTTCTGACCAATAAGTTTCACCGCTGACACTGGGTAATTTCAAATCCATGCCCACAGAGTCGAGATAGGGGAGAATTATTGCCAAATTTTCGGGACGATGTCCGCCAGTTTCCAAATAAATTGGTAAACTAGTGAGCGATCGCACTGCGGGCAAAAATTCCGCCAAAAATCCTGCATGAAGCAAAGGCTCTCCTCCAGTCAAGCTAATGCTATCGTGGACAAAAGGTAGGTTTTGTCTGACAATCCATGCCAACAATGTAGATAGTTCAACGGGATTGGGATGAACTTCAAAATCTCTTAATCCAGGGGAAGACTCAATTTGGCAGTTAGAGGGTGCATTCCAGGTGTGGGCGCTATCACAAAAATAACAACGCAGATCACAAAAAGCAAAACGGATAAAAATCTGACGTGTCCCCACATTCAGTCCTTCCCCTTGAATGGCAGAAAAGACTTCGATAAGGCGTGCAGTCGAGTTAACTTTATTTTTAGTGGTCATGATGATGATATGAAGTAACGGGAGGATTCGCTTATTTACAACAGCAAGAATTTTGTCAGTTTCTTCTATTGTGAAGCTTGATTAATGATCTTCTCGTTGATCTTTAAAAATTTACCCAGTAAATCATCATACAGATTAAAAATCAGGTTAATTATTTTTTTAAAACCAAATCATATTTAGCAGATGAGATTTTAGATGGCAACTAAAGTGCAGAGCTTCATGAGTAGCCAAACCATACCCGTAGAATTTTCAGTTACTCACCTCGAAAATGTAGTAATCTTGCAAGTACCACCGAGGTTGACCGTGCTTGAAGCTATCAGTTTTAAGCAAACTTACCAAGACCTCATTCAAGCAGATTCACCACCTGGGCAAATTATCATTGATTTCCAAAATACTATCTTTATGGATAGTAGTGGTTTAGGTTCTCTGGTCAGTAATTTCAAAAATTCCCAGGAAAAGGGAATTTTAATGACACTGCGTTATGTTACTCCCCAGGTCATGGCAGTTTTAGACCTCACAGGACTAGATCAAGTGTTTCCCATTGAGTCTCTTCAGAATTTATCACCCATAGAAAATGATAAGCTCATAGATACAGGAAAAAATAATTCTCGCAAAGTAGACCCACTTCCACAAACTCATCCTTCCGTGGCTTCTTGGATGAAACGGGCTATTGATATTGTCGGATCATTGGTGGGGTTAGTAATTACATCTATTTTGTTTATACCCATAGCGATCGCTATTAAAATTGATGATCCCGGTCCGGTTTTCTTTCAGCAAACCCGTTGTGGTTGGATGGGTAAACGCTTTGCTATTTGGAAATTTCGGTCTATGTGTGTAGATGCGGAAGCTAAAAAATCCCAAATCAAAAATCAAGTGGAAGGCGCTTTCTTTAAAAATGATCATGACCCCAGAATTACCAAAGTCGGTAAACTGTTGCGTCGTACCAGTCTTGATGAATTACCCCAATTTTGGAACGTTCTCAAGGGTGAAATGAGTCTGGTGGGAACTCGACCACCTACGGCTGATGAGGTGGAACGCTACGAAGTACCAGAATGGCAACGTTTAGATGTTAAACCTGGTATGACTGGTGAATGGCAGGTTAGGGGACGTTCTCAAATCCGTAGTTTTGAAGATGTGATTCGTTTAGATCTACAATATCAAAAAAACTGGAGTTTACTTTACGATTTTCAGTTGATTCTCAAAACTATCACCATTTTGTTTCATAAAAACAGTGGGGCTGTTTAATTCGCCAAAATCCGCCCAATCTCTTTTACCTCAACTCTCATCTGCTCAAATGCTACTCTGTATAATTTATTTTGTTGTACCCTGGGCATAATTGCACAAAATTCATTTGATCAGGTGCAAGCGGAAATAATTAAACGCAGATGGAAGCAGATAATTTTGGACTTCATTTACATCTTGATATACTATATTTACCCAAGTCATAAATTGGCTTGGGCTTGTTTTTGTCTGATACAGCACTTTTCAGTGTGATGATTTATATATCTAACGGGGAAGATGCCCGCACCACAAGAGTTTTATGATTCAATTTGTATCAATTACCGGAAAATAATCAATAGAAGATAAAGTGATTCCGCCATAAATCATTAACTGTAGAGTATGTTACTATTCAAAAAAACCCATTCACACAATTCTAGTTCAGTTATTTGTTAGTTACAGATGACTCATTGACAGTAGCCAGAGTCTCAGTATTTAAAAGTGAAGAGAGTGTATTACATACAGCAGTTCCCAGTATTATGAAGTACAGATAAGTAGGTTGGCGTTAAAAATTGTCGTTATGACAAGGGAACAGGGAACTCTTAACTGGGAACTCTTAACTGGGAACTCTTAACTGGGAACAGGAAAGAGGTTTTCGGCAACTTTACTTTTTGTTACTTATGTCGGTTTTTTTCCGTTCACCTACTTATTAATGATCAAACTATTGTGGTGTGGGCATTCCGTCCGCATTTGAGTACCTCACTCAAGTGAACTTGCTGTAAGTAGACTAAGTAATTGCAAAAGGAAAAGGCATAAGAGGTTGAATGACTGAATCTTTAAGAGGAAATTTTCCATTGACAAAGCAAGCTGTTACCGAACCCAAAACTAACACAGAAACTACAAGTAAAAATTTAGCTCTAACTATTGCTGAGGCTGGTTATGAGCGCAAAGCAGGAGAAATTATATTGCTAAATCTGGCAAATATTTCTTACCTGTCTGATTATTTTGTGATCATGACCGGTTACTCTAAAGTACAGGTGAGAGCGATCGCTGACGCAGTAGAAGGACAAGTGGAAATTGAGTGGCAACGACGACCCCGCACCACAGAAGGAAAAGCCCAAGGCACATGGATACTACAAGATTATGGTGATGTCATTGTCCATATTATGATGCCCAGGGAACGGGAGTTTTATAATTTAGAAGCGTTCTGGGGACACGCAGAACGTATTCTTATACCCAACTTTGATGATCAGAGTTAACCTATATGATGCGCCCCCCCCTGGAGAATTGTCCAGTTCCTACAGAACAACAACCACTCAATGAGTATCAGGAATTAAAAAATGCCTGGCTATTTCGAGATAGTACCTTGAGTTGGAGTAACTACACCAAGAATATTTTTTGGATTTGGGCTTGGTCTTGGTTGATAGCAGGACCTGTGGCCTCCGCTAGTTTCCCACCCCAAAAGCAGATTTTTCATTTTCTGCTTTGTGGCTCTGGTGCTGCTAGTGTCACTGTGGTGTTAGTCTTGATTAGGTTGTATTTGGGTTGGCTCTATGTGCGCGATCGCCTCGACAGTCCTACGGTATTCTATGAAGAATCTGGTTGGTACGATGGACAAACTTGGACGAAACCCCAAGCAGTCATTACGCGCGATCGCTTAATTGTTACCTACGAAATTAAACCCATTTTCCAACGCTTACAAATTTCCTTTGGTGCTTTGGCTCTAATGTATCTTGTGGGTACTATAGTTTGGCATTTCCTATAAATAGTTATTGGTCGTTAGTTATGATTTATTAGTTATTAGTAAAACAACTGACCACTGACCACTGACAACTGACAACTGACCACTGACCACTGACAACTGACCACTGACCACTGACCACTGACCACTGACCACTGACCAGACCACTGACCACTGACCACTGACCACTGACCAGACCACTGACCACTGACCACTGACAACTGACCACTGACCACTGACCACTGACCACTGACCACTGACCACTGACCACTGACAACTGACCACTGACAACTGACCACTGACAACTGACCACTGACCACTGACCACTGACCACTGACCACTGACCACTGACCACTGACAATTCATAAAGTAGATATAAACCCATGACAATGGGAAAACGAACTCAAGCCGCAGCCCTGGAAGTCCGGTTACTGCGGGAAGGTATTATTGAATCTCGACATCTAGTCCAGGCTGTAGTTAGCGACGACCGGGGACGGGTTCTTTCTGTAGCCGGTAACGCTGAAACTGCTGCATTTGTCCGTTCTGCTCTTAAACCATTTCAAGCCCTGGCTGTCACTAGCACAGGCACATTGGAACGCTATGGTTTGAGTGATAAAGACTTAGCCATTATCACCAGTTCTCATAAAGGCAGCATAGAACAGGTAAGACAGGTATTTAATATTTTGTGGCGGGCAGATATTGATGCAAATATTCTACAATGCCCAATTCCCCAAAATAAAAGTAGTAGATTAGAATATAACTGCTCTGGTAAACACGCAGGAATGTTAGCTGTTTGTCAACAACGTCATTGGCCTTTAACTAACTATTTAGATCGGAAACACCCAGTTCAACAGTTAATTATCACCAAAGTAGCAGAATTGCTGCGAATGCCAGCAGAAGAATTTCTCACAGCCCATGACGACTGCGGCGCACCCACATACCTGATGCAACTCAGTCAAATCGCCTCTTTATATGCTGTATTAGCTTCTAGCAATAGCGTTGATATGGAGCGTATTGTTCGCGCTATGAATCATCATCCCACGATGGTGGCTGGTGAAGGAGAATTTGATACAGAACTGATGCGCTTAACTCCAAGCGAATTAGTTAGTAAATCCGGTGCAGAAGGTGTACAGTGTATTAGCAGACTTGGGGAAGGTATGGGATTAGCTATTAAAGTAATGGATGGCTCAAAACGCGCTAAATACGCCGTAGCTATTCACCTCCTCCAACAAATGGGTTGGATTACCCCCAGCATAGCCCAAAGTCTGGCCGAGAAGTTCATGAACCTGGGGAAATACAAGCGTTTGGAAGTAGTTGGAGAATTATCGCTTTTATAGTTGACAAACTTTTGACTTTGCGTTATATTAAAGAAGTCGAGAGGAAAACGACAAAAGCGACGCGGGATAGAGCAGCCTGGTAGCTCGTCGGGCTCATAACCCGAAGGTCAGTGGTTCAAATCCACTTCCCGCCACCAAATGAAAAATAAACCTCTGTAGTCTTCCGAGATTACAGAGGTTTGTTATATCAAAACAGAATTTACAGCAGTTACCCTGCTACTCACAACAGGAACGAGGGGATAAAACCCCATAATTCAGATGAAACTCTGCTAAATATGTTTCTAGAACCTGAAATTGGGAAATATTCAAGCTGTAATAAATCCAGCGTCCTTGTTGACGGGAATTGACGAGACTTGCTTCTTTGAGAGTTTTGAGATGAAAAGAGAGTTTTGATTGATTTATTTCTAAAGCATCACATAAGTCACATACACAGAGTTCACGCTGACGCAGAAGTTCTATAACACTGATTCTAATGGGATCTGATAGGGCATGAAAACCCGATACTATTAAACTGTGAGTAGCAATAGGGGAAGTTGGTGGTTTATTTAAGACCATTTATCTATCCTGATGATATTTGATTTTACTAGATAGGCGATCGCCTAATAATATTAACTTTAGTTACAGCGAATTTGCTGGTAAATGAACCACGGTTTTTGTTTCGCGCAAAGGCGCAATTGTCACCAATCACCGATATCCAGGATTTGATTGATCACTATATGCTATACTCAGTGAATATGCTTTGAATAAGCAAAATCTTAAAAGAGTTTAAATTGTCTTGATTTTGCTAGTTTACAGGTTGATTGTCGAAGATTACAAATGATTTCACTTAAAATGAAATTAGGTCATTTAGAGGATTTACAGCAATGACACGGACACCAATCGCAGTATCTTTGTATGAGCAAGACTATTTACTCTGGATTGAAGATATTGTCCACAAATTACGGAATAGAGATATAGAAGGACTAGATATTGATAATTTAATAGAGGAGATGGAGGACTTGGGGCGCTCAGATAAACGTGAACTTGAAAATCGGTTAGCAGAACTTTTAGAACACATTCTCAAACGGAATTATGTGCATATCCCTGATTGTTATCGTGGGTGGGTAGAATCAATCATTAAACAAAGGATTGGAATCAGAAAGTTACTCAAAAATTCACCTAGTCTCAAGCCTTATTTTAGCCAAGTATTTGATGAAGCTTATGCAGATGCTCTGAAAATTGTCCGCAATGGTTATCCACAGTGTGAGTTTCCTGATACGTGGCCGTTTAGTTGTGATATTGAAGCAATGTTAAATGTGGACTTTTGGGAATAATTGTCTGAATCAGGATGTCCAAGATTTCAGAATTTTCAGGATGTAATTGTTAAATGTTTCCTCAGTAAATTAAACTAAATTCTAGTCGCTTAAAACCGACTTTGGCTTTGAGAGAGGAAATTTATTGCCTAGATTATTAAAATAGTTTAATTTTTATGTATTTAATTTAACAAAATTATCAAAAAATTAATCAAATAAGTATTTACATTTGCACTTAAACATAGTTATTATATTTAGTATTGTAAGCGTCTTGCTTGTTCTCGTGTTTTCAATATTAGTTGTTTTTACTTTGATAGTTAAAGGGTTAATACAGCGTTTTCCGCTTTGATGAGGTACAAAGTTAAATCATGCAACGCTTGTGGTGCGGGCATCTTGCCCGCTAGATATGTACCTCATAACATCGGGAAGTGCTGTATGTCTTCACAACAATTCCAATCAGCACACAGCAGTATTCATAAACTAGGTACAAGGCTCTTAAAATATCTTGAGGAAATTCGCCAAAGTCGTTATCTATAAATTAGCAAATATTTTTGCTAATCGCCACACCATAAACTGTCTTTTTTGTCAACCCACCCCTGATTTTGCTTTACAAAACTACATCAAGGTATTTCTAAATTTGTCCAAAAAACTTTTCATCATTCCTGAATATTTTCCCATTCCTGACTTTCCCTATTTCTCAAATACCTGTAAATAAAGGATTTCCAGATTCTACTTCCTGCAATTTTAAAAAATTGATATACTAAGCCTAGATTTTGAAATTTTACCAAATCGCTGAAACTATTGCAAGATCGTTGATAAATAGAAATTTTTCTCAATAAAATATTAAGAAAATATAAATATGAAGTTATATTAATTTTTCTATAATATTAATATTTAAACTATTTTTGAAATATCTATAATTTAAACTTATAAATTAAGGAAATAACAGGGTTAAGAGTAAAATTTTTGTTGTACTGTACTATACAGTATTTATATGTTATTAAACACCTATAGGATTTATTTAAGTAAGTCTAACTGTCCAACTACTCAAAAATAGTCATATTAAACATCGCTATTGAAGTATAATAAATTGGATAATATGTAATAAGTAATAATCAGAATTATGAATGATGAAAAAATTATTGTACCTTTAGATGTACCAGATTTAGATAGCGCGATCGCTCTCATTAATAAACTTCCTCAAGTCACTTTCTGGAAAGTTGGTTTGGAGTTGTTTACCAGCACAGGTCCGAAAATTCTCGATATCCTCAAATCTCAAGAAAAACGAATTTTTCTCGACTTGAAATTTCACGATATCCCCAACACCGTCGCCGGTGCTTGTCGCGCTGCTGCTGGTTATGGAGTGGATTTATTGACAATTCACGCAACTTGTGGTAAGGATGCTCTCAAAGCGGCTGCGGAAGCTGTGGAAATTGGAGCGGAAAAAGCCAGAACAAAACCTCCGCAATTAATCGCTATTACGTTGTTAACCAGTATTTCCCCACGACAATTGGCGTTTGATTTGAAAATTCCCCTAGAATTACCAGAATTTGTTTTAGAAATGGCACTGTTGGCAGAAAATTCAGGGTTGAATGGGGTCGTATGTTCCCCCCAGGAGCTAAAACAATTAAGAGAAACTTGTAAAAATGACTTTTTGCTCGTTTGTCCAGGAATTAGACCTACTTGGTCTGATCAAGGCGACCAAAAGCGATATCTCACTCCTTCCCAAGCTATCACAGCGGGTGCAGATTATCTCGTTATCGGTCGTCCTATTACTGCGGCTGCTGAACCTGAGTTAGCCTGGAATCTGATTGTTGAGGAGTTAAATACTTTTCCCACCAAAAACCAAAGACCTCTTGACTAAAAAAACTTTGGTTATCAAGATAGTTCTTCCTTATCAAGTTCATGATAACAAATTTAAAATCAATTGTCAACCCCTTTGATAGTATTTTTTGGGCTTTTATTGGGAGTGGGAATTATTTGATAAGTTATGGAAGTACAAAATCATCTGCGTTTATCTGTGTTTATCTGCGTTTCCTTCCTAATTCCTGTACCTGTGAGGATGGGAAATGCTATTATTCACAATTTATATGATGACAAAAACGAGCAATGCTAAACCTTGACTGGAGTTTAGAAGTTGAAGAGGAAAAAAGAACAAGGAAGAATGAAGTAAATTTCTCTTCTGGTTTTTGGTGCTTATATTTAATAGCCTGTAATTTATGGTTATTTATTGCTCCTGGATTTTATTATCCTCTAATTGCGAAAACTATTACTCCTAAACCTGTAAGTTCCCAAGTTAGTAATTCCTGTTCTCAACAAAATTTAGAATCTCTAACAACTCAATTAATGTTAGATTTACCTAGTTATGCGAACCGGGTTATTCAGCGTTCCCGTCGTCTGAAACGGAGTTTTGATACTTTTTCCTATATTTTGGCTGCGGGTAAACCAGAGTTTGCATCTTTACCATTAAATCCTGGTATTAATGACGATGATAAATACAACACAATAGGAGTAGAACAGATTTTCTTTACAACCTTAGAGAGAAAATATCTCAATAAAAAACCTGTAGAATTACAAGAATTTCACAGGCTATTTTTGACAAAAACTAACACTGGTTGGAGTGTGGTAATGATGTTTTCTCAGACTAGTGAGTATCCGGTTAAACTTCCGATTACACCACCAAGAAATAGTAGTAATGGTGCGATCGCTCAAGGTGTTAAACTATGGTTACGGGATTGTCAATTAAAAAACTTTGATTCCCAGTCCCCAGTCCCCAGTCCCTAATATTAATTTTGCGTTTGGGGAACTTGGTTTAATTCTGCTGTTAGCTTCTCTTGATTGCGTCTACGGATTTTTGCGTAAATTTGAATACTCACAGCCATGAACACTACTAAGCCGAAAATTAACCAAGCTGTCATGTCCGTGGGTAGGTTATTCTTGAAGATAGCCAACATGACAATTACAACTAGTAAAAGCGTTGGTGCTTCATTCAAAGCGCGTAAACTTTGACTAGTCCATTTACATTGGTCCGCTGCTAACTGCTTCATGAGTCTACCACAATAATGATGATAGGCAATTAAAACAGCTACAAACGCTAATTTGAAATGTAGCCAGGGTTCTTGTAAAATATCCATGTTTGTAGATAAGATACCAATAGCCATTGCTACTGTTACTAACATTCCAGGAGTAGTTATAATATCATAAAGACGCTTTTCCATGATTTGATACTGGTTTTTCAGTATCGTTTTTGCTGGTTCTGGTTCTTGGTTGGCTTCAACGTGGTAGATAAATAACCGAACTAGGTAAAATAACCCCGCGAACCAAACCACAAAGCCAATAATATGAAATGCTTTAAACCAAGAATAAGCCATAATATTCTAACCTGCCTTAATCGCCTTACAAATGACCTTAATATCAGGTTAAAGTAATTGTAGTCGAGAATGGCGATACATTAAGAACTATTATTGATCTTCTAATTGACTACTAAACTGTTTAGCAGAACGTGGTTTTAACTGGACTGACTCAGTGCGGGGTAATAAATCAAATATTTCTCTAAATTTGTCGTCTATTTCTTCAAAAGGTACTTGACCTTTTTTGTTCAAGACTACTTTACCCGACTGGTCAAAAACTACAACTTGAGGAACACCCCCTGAATAATAATATCCTGGTTCTGTCGGTTGATAGGTCTTGTCAGCTAAAATGGTATCAACGCTGATAGGAATAATCTCCGCTGCGCGTCCATAGAATGCTTGTACCTCGGAAACAACTTGGGCGTATTTCTTGCAGTCGCTACTATCATCAATGTAAAATGTCACTAGGGCTGGTTTGTGTTCTGCTAATGTTTGTGCTAGTGTTTCTTTAGCAGGAACTAAAGAACCATTACCGGCATAAATTACAAAAATATTACCATCATAACGATCATCTTTAATACCTGCTATTGCGGGTTGTGTACTAATTATGAATAGTAGAAGTAGCAGCGATAAGCATTTAGATACTAACCGTCTCCAGTTGGTGATTATTTGAGTTTGTAAAAAAAGCGACTTTATTATATTCATTCACAGAAACCTTGTATTTGTCAGTGGTTAGTGGTCAGTTGTCAGTGGTCAGTTGTCAGTTGTCAGTGGTCAGTTGTCAGTTGTCAGTGGTCAGTTGTCAGTTGTCAGTGGTTGGTTGTTAGTGGTTAGTTGTTGGTTGTTAGTGGTTAGTTGTTGGTTGTTAGTGGTCAGTTGTTAGTGGTCAGTGGTCAGTGGTCAGTGGTTAGTTGTTGGTTGTTAGTGGTCAGTGGTCAGTGGTCAGTTGTCAGTGGTCAGTGGTCAGTGGTCAGTGGTCAGTTGTTGGTTGTCATTCAAAAAAATCATCTTTTCTT
>JBJUHT010000189.1:0-4297 GCA_046070105.1 Dolichospermum sp. | reverse complement strand
GAGTTGATGAGGCTGGCTTAGTGGTGGTATTATTTTGACCATGAGCTATTGATGGCGCTGTCACCAACAAGGCTATGGTAGCAGCAGTTACAGAAAGATTGACTTGTAATTGTTTAAGAGGATTAGTTTGCATATTAAGAGGAAGTATGAAAAAGGAAATTATGTTTTCCATAACATCTAACCACATTGTGCCAATCTAGTCCAATAACTACTATAACTACTATAAATAGTTACCATCAGTAATTACTATTTAAGTGAGGTACAATAAATCATAATTAAACGCAGATAAACGCGGATGATTTGTTAATTAACCTTTTAATCAGGAAAAGCTAAACCGGTTCTAGGATCTCTGATATATAATCCTAGTGTTAAACTCCGCATGACTTCATCCCAAACGGGTATTAATTGTTCTGCTTGATCTGCCCAATAATCAAAGGTAATTAAACATTGAATATTAGAACCTAAACCAACACAAGTCCGAGAAAATGCTTCTCTGGGTTCGGTTTGAGTGTCAATAAATTTAATTTCACACCACATAATTTTAGCCGTTTGTCGTTTCACTTGAATTACTTCTCCTCTTGCAATAACATTACGACTATCATCTTCCATGATTTTCTTTAAAGTAGATTTGAGGGGAAATAAAGTCCAATCATTAGGAGGTAAATGATTGTAAGACATTTCTAAACAACAATCATCATCAGGTGGTTTTTTATCTGTGAACTTAAATGATTTTTCCTGGGGTTGAGTTATCCAACCGCGAGGAACATTAAACCGTACAGCCCCTCTGCCTGCCACAAAAATATTGTATTCTGGAGGAGATTCCCAATGATGATCTGGCTTGAGTTCTAGGGTTTCTTTAATCCATTGGAAATTACTTTTTTTACGTTTGGCCATAATTTGAGTTGAGATTTTATTTGAGTTTGTAGTAATATTTATTTGCCTTGATAGAAGATGTTAATTTTACTTTTACAGCACTTCCTGGTGTTATGAGGTACATATTTAGCGGGCAAGATGCCCGCACCACAAGAGTTTCATGATTCAACTTTGTACCTCATCAGAGGGGAAAACGCTGTATGTTTCCGTTTCCCATACTACGCCATCATAAAGCATTTCTATGGGAAATTCAAATGCAATACTTGAGAAGGTGATTATGTCTCCCATTGTATATTGATAATAAAGCCACATCCTTCCTTCTCCTCGACAATAACGTTCAACAGAGATTTTTTCAGAATCAATCAAGATATATTCTTGTAAACTGGGTATGGTGAGATAATATCTAAATTTTTCCTCTCTATCTTTACCGCTTGTACTGGGAGAAAGAACTTCAACAATTAATTTAGGATTTTGGATAAATTTACGGGCATTGATGTCTTCAGGGTGACAACTGACGATCAGATCAGGGTAGAAGTATGGACCTTTAGAGGTAACTTGTACTTTTACATCTGATACATTGATTCGACAACCTCTAGGACGGAGGTGTGGACGTAAAGATGTGTAAAGATTGAGAGCAATATCATTATGGGGGATTGTACCACCGGTCATGGCGAAAACTTCGCCGTTGATGTATTCGTAGCGAATGTCTTGGTTAAGTTCCCATGCAAGATATTTCTCAATGGTCATTTTTGCTGGTTGTTGGGGAATGGCTATCATAGCAGGATTTTTCTCAGTTTGTTTTGATTATAGCAACTGATAGGAAAATAGTTCTTAATCAGACCAAAGAATTGCAGCTAATCGTTCCTCAACTTCACAGATATAATCTGTCAACCCTGTATCAACTCCTCTTTCTCGTAGATGTTTTAAATTTGTCTCTTCCCAACATAGCTTTTCCCGTTCCATATTTCCTGTCAGTTGTTCAACTACTACTTTTACATTTCTCATTCGTTCCGGTTCTTTTTCTGAAGTAGCACGTAATCTGTGAGACTCTATGCAAGGATCAAAACTCAATTGATTTTTGATTTCTTCTAGTATTTGTTCTTCTTGTTGATTTGATGGAATAAAGCCATTTAAAACCCATGCTTCACGTTTTGGATCAGCAGCACCAATGATAATTTCTAATTTCGGCGTTTTATTAATATGTTCTGAACGTGCTTGTTCAATTCCTTCTTTACGTTCCGGTTGATTATCTAAATCACGGATAAAAATAACAGCTTTAATCTGTCGTGTTTTTTGCAGAAATCGCACTAAATTAAGGATTTTAATAGCTCTTACTCCATCAGCTTTGAAAGGTACACCATTGCTATCATGACCTAAAAATCTGCTAGGTTTATATTGTAATTTTGCTTTTGCATCTTCAATAATTTTCAGAATATCTCGCCAACAAGAAAATTCTGTTGCTGACTCTAAACCAGTCCAATGAAAATAATATTGTAAACTATCATCATCTAACCAAGCAAATTTTTCTTTTAAAATTCGCTCGGCTAATTTAGTCGCTGTTCTGGCATCTGTACCACTTTCAAATATGACAATCACCTCAACCATTGACTTCTCCTTCTAATACCCAATCTTCACCTTCAGCATCCCAAAATTCACCTGTTGTTAAAGTTTCTCTTGCCCATTCTACATCAGGATGTTCATCCAAACGTTTGGACATTGTAAAACCTGATTTACTGTTGTTTAATATGTGGACTTGAGAAGGGGTAAGTGCATCAATTATATAAGGAGAATGGGTAGAAAAAATAATTTGTAGGTTAGGATTTTCGGCGATGATTTCTTTAAAAACTGTCATTAAATGACGTTGTGCTTGGGGATGTAATCCTTGTTCTATATCATCTAATAATACTAAATTAGGTTGAGTAGGATTCATTAATACAGTTAATAATCCTAAAGTTAACATTGTTCCTTCACTAATTGCATGGGCAGGAATACGTTCACCTGTATTCATGTCTAGTACCACCTCTTGTCCTGTCATTTCCTGAGTTTCTTCATAGGAAATAGATTTACCATCTACTTCGATTAAACGTTTGCGAATGACTGGAACTTTTGCTCGTTTTATGCCAACTTTGCGGACATTTGGGACAATTCGACTCAGCTTTTCTTCTATTAATTGAAATTTATCTGGAGCTTCATCACGCAGAAAATCTAAGGTAGGTGCTAATCCTGATCCGTCAAATTCAACTCTTGGCGTAATTTCTTCACTGTAAGCTGCTTTGGCAAGGTTGCTGGCAACTAATTTTAGGTAAACAGAAACAGTAGGTCCGAAAACATTAGATGGTAAAGGTGGACTTTGTGATGAGTATGAATATGAATTATATAGTTTTTCATTTGTCCAACTGTTTTTATTTCCATCTATATTCCATGATACTGTAGCAGTCCAATTGTTTGTATTTTTGTTCTCCCAACTATAGGACACTTCCCATTTTTTTTTATTCTCATTTTCCCAACCACCACTCGCAGTAACAGACATATTTTTTTCGCCAATTGTTGTAATAAATTGAGGTGAATTTTCATCTTTAAAATTTTTCTCAAATGAGTAAACAGTTAGTTTACTTAAATTATGCAATGCTTGGAGGACGGTTGTTTTACCAGCACTGTTTTTTCCTACAATTCCATGTAATCGGGAATTATCAAAATTGAGTTCTGTTGATTTATGGCTTTTGAAATTATGAAGGATTAGTTTTTCTAGCATATTTTTAATATGTAATTATTTTCTCCAGATAATATCATACTTTAAAAACAACATCGTCTATAAAAAATGGATTAAATAAAACAAAACTAAAATCCTGCTTGTTTTTTCATCATTTTATCATTACCAATGTGTGTTTTAATCTTCATACTTTCCATAGACTGATCTCCTGGTTTATTATGTTCTCAGCAGTTTGGATAAAATTTTTGATGGTTGTTCACGAATTAATGATAGAAATTAGTTTAGAAGGTAGAGGAATTTGTTTTTTACCACTACAATAAACAGTTTCTATCCATAACTCTCGCGCTTCATTAATATTTTCTATCGCTTCCTCTAAACTTTCGCCCTGACTCATACAACCTGGTAAGTCAGGAATAATTACTGTATATCCTCCGTCCTCTTCTGGATAAATAGACATGGGATATTTTAAAGACAGATAATATTCTAAAGATTGATGCTCAAGTTGAGAATTAGTTTTCATCTTGCCAATTTTCCAAATCTAGTAATCTAATCGTTTCTTCAATATACGTTCGTTTAACTTTTTTACCCCCTTTTTTGGGAATAATAATCACTTCTCCTTGATCATTTTCAAAAGCGTGATGACTTCCCTTCGCTCTAATTTCCTGATATCCAAATGCTTCCAAAACATAACTAATTTCTTCAAATCTGGCTTCA
>JBJUHT010000188.1:0-3674 GCA_046070105.1 Dolichospermum sp. | reverse complement strand
AAACATCTCGCATTTATGCAACGCCGAAATTACAGCAGATTCCTTTGTTATGAAGTACATCATAGCCACCTCCCTGCTTGCGGGGAGGTGGCTATGATGTACTTCATAACAAAGGAATCTGCTGTAAGTAGGTTGGCGTTAAAAATTGTCGTTATGACAAGGGAACAGGGAACAGGAAAGAGGTTTTGGGCAACTTTACTTTTCGTTACTTGTGTCGGTTTTTTTCCGTTTACCTAATTAGCTCAACTTTTATCTATTTTCTAGAGAATTATTAAATGTGGGTTTAAATTTGACTTGTTTGCAAGTCTGGGATTTATTTTTTGGAGTTAGTTGTAAGTAAATTTGTAGCAGTATTAAGTCTTCCATCTTCCATGCGAATAACACGATCAGCTATATCTAAAATTCGATCATCATGGGTAACAAGTAAAATAGTACAATGTTGCTCTTTGGCTAAAATTTGCATTAAATTAACTACATCTCTACCTGTTTTTTTATCTAATGCTGCTGTAGGTTCATCTGCTAAAACTATGCTAGGATGACTGACTAAAGCACGAGCGATAGCTACTCTTTGTTTTTGTCCTCCAGATAAATTATCAGGATAATAGTTTATTCTTTCACCTAAACCAACTTCTTTTAATATAGCTTCTGATTTGGCGATCGCTTGTTTTTTGCTAATATTTTCATGAAGTTCTATGGACATTTGTACATTTTCTCTTGCTGTTAGAAAGGGTAATAAATTATGTGCTTGAAAAATATAACCAATGTGACGACGTATTTGGACTAATTGCTCTTCACTTGCTCCATATAATTCTTGATTTAATTCTTGTAAACTACCATTTTGTACTGAGCGTAAAGCACCAATTAAGGAAAGTAAAGTTGTTTTTCCTGAACCAGAAGGTCCTGTCAAAATGACAATTTCTCCCGCTTTAATTTCTAAATTAATGTCAAATAATACCTGTTTCTGTAACTCTTTTTGTCCATAAAAATGGTTTAAATTCTCAATTTTTATGCTGGTTTTCATAATTAGAACTCCTAAACTATTAAACAATTATTAAAAAATATCAGCAGGATCAGCAGATTTTAATTTAGCAACGGCGGTTGCACCAGAAATAAAACACATTAACATGGTGGCAACGAAGACGAATATTCCTCTTTCCCAAGTCATAACTACAGGTAAAAGAGTAGCTGCTTTTGTAAAGTGATATTGAATTATGGCAATTAAAAATCCGGGAATATAACCTAAAATAGCGATTAAAACAGCTTGTTGTAATACCATTGATAGGAGGTATTTATTACGATAACCAATGGCTTTTAATGTAGCATACTGAGGTAAATGTTCAGAAACATTAGAATAAAGAATCTGATAAACAACGACAATACCTACAATAATTCCCAAAGCAACTCCTAAGTTGAAAATAAAACCAATTGCTGTGCTAGTTTGCCAGTAATTTTTTTCAAAGTTAATAAGTTCTTGTTTACTTAAAATTTTGACATCTTTGGGTAAATACTGTTTAATTTTTTTGCCAAAATCTTCTACATTTGCATTACTTTTTAATTTAATAAAACCAACCTCTATGATACCTTTTTTACGATTAGAAAAAATCCTTTGAAAATTCAGATGACTGGTGATTAAATTACCATCTGAACCAAAAGATGTACCTAATTGAAATAAACCAGCTACTGTGATTTTCCGATTATTTCCACTAGCTGTTATTTCAGTAGTTACTGTTTTTTGTTTTTGAAATTCAGTAACAACTGGACCAAATTCACTTCTTGAACCTTGATCGAATAATACTTGATCGGGTATTTTTAATTTATCTATATTTTCATTAACACCTGGTAAATTAAAAATTTGATGTCTAATATCAAAACCAATGACAAAAATATTCCGCCAATTATTTCTGGTTTGAGGATTTTTCCATTGGCCAAAACCCAAATAAATTGGGTTAACAAAATCTACTTCTGGAAAAGCTAAAGTTTGAGTTAAACGACGTTCAGGAAAACTTTCCATAGCAATTAAAGCGTTACTACGAGGACTAATTAAAAAATAATCTCCATTTAATCCTTGATGTAAATGAACAGCACTATCAAATAAAGCATCACGAATACCTAACTGCATAAAAACAATAACTACGGCGAAAATTACGCCAGAAAGGGCGACAATTAGTCTGATTTTTTGATATCTTAGTTGTAACCAAGCTGTGGGTAGTTTGTTAAACATGGCTGATTTTATGAGTTATAATTGCGATCTTAATTTTTATAGGACTTACGCACAAGTTACGAAAGAATGAACCACGAAGGAACGAAGGACACGAAGAAAAGAGAGTTTTAGAGAGATTTTGCGTAAGTCCTGTTTTAAAAGTATTGGGCGAATATAATATGGCTAACGCCACGCTTCGCTATCGCTACTACACAAGCAAAGTCCACCTGCGTGGACTAATTAAAAACTAATAATTATTAGGTTTTCCAGGATTAATAATGACATTAACTTGTAAATTAGTCAACCGAGAAACTTTGATACTGTCTTGGGGATTCAATTTAATTTTTACCTCTACAACTCTAGCATCTGCGTCTGCTACTGGATCTGTACCTAATACATTTTTACTACTAATTTCTAAGCCAATTTCATCCACAATTCCCGTTAATTCTTCCACAATACCATCGCCTTTTATGGTGGCAATTTGCCCTAATTTTACTTTATTAATATCGGTTTCATATATTTCTGCATTCACATACATTTGTTGTGTATTACCAATATCAACTATGCCTTTATCGTTAACAAGTTCACCTGGCCAAGTATGAATTTTTATAATTTGCCCATTTTGAGGGGAACGAACATAGGATAAATCTAAATTAGCTTGAGCAGTTTTGACGGCTTTTTGTGCAGCTTCTAATTGTGTATTGGCTAGTATTACATCTGTAGGTCTTACTTCTGATACTGCGGCTAAATTTGCTTTTTCTTGATTAATTTGACGAGTAACTGTGGCAATTGTGCGATGAAGATTGGCGGTAGCTTGATTAATTTGTTCTTGTTTAGTGGTAATAATTTGAGTTAAAGTTGATTTTGCTTCTTTTAGTTGATTTTCTTTGATTTCTTGTTGCAGACAAATATTATCTTTTTGAGAAGCGGAAACACCACCATCTGTATATAATTTTTCATAGCGATTACATTCTGTTTGGGCATTTTTTAATTCAGATTCAATTCTTTGAATAACGGCTTTTTGAGTATTCTTTTGTCCTTGTAAATCGTATTTTAAACTAGCAATGGTGGCTTTTTGGGTGGTAATTTGTCCTTGTAATTCGGCTTGAGTTGCTTGAAATTTGGATTTTTGAGCGGAAATTTCACCTTGTTTTGCACCAACTTTTATCTGTTGTAAACGCGCATTGGCAATTTTAACATTTGTTTTCGCTTCTTCTAAAATTGCATTCAAGCGATCGCTATTATCAAGAATTGCTATAATTTCTCCAGTTTTTACTTGTTGTCCACGTTTAACCAAAATTTGTTTAACTCTTGTACCTTCCATAAAAGCGGGTGCTGATATTTGGATAACTTCTCCTTGGGGTTCTAAATATCCTAAAGCTGCTATTGCTTGAGGAAGAAGTTGATTTTGCGAAGAAACTGGTAAAGATGTTTGATTAGGTAACTGTTTTTTAACTATAGAGTAGGCGATCGC
>JBJUHT010000187.1:0-19305 GCA_046070105.1 Dolichospermum sp. | reverse complement strand
CCAATCTGGTAGCAGCGACTCTTGGAGGTACATAATTTACTGTCATCTGATAGAACTAAGTTTGTTGCTTGTCCTATCATACCACGAATGTCTGGCTATGTCTAGTATGTCATGGTAAATTACGTCCTATCTCTAACTCTCAGTTTCATGATTCTAACTCATTTGTGTTGAGATAATGATACTTATACATATATTCTCAATATACAAGGTTGGGTAGAACGAAGTGAAACCCCTCCAATGATGTGGTATTAGATTTGTGACTTATAGTCCGTGGACTCATAATCTACATTCACAGACAATAAATTTTGGTTCATTATTTTCTATTCATGAAACAGGAATGCTGATTATAAATGAAAAAAACACTCGTTACTGCCGTAGCTTCAACGGTTAAGCATTTTCGTAAGATAAACAGTATGAGTCAAGAGGAGCTTGCCGATATTGCAGGTCTAGACAGAACCTATATTTCAGGCGTTGAAAGAGGTGTTCGCAATATTACACTTGATTCATTAGAGCAGATAATTAATGCTCTTGGGATAGATATTGTGGCATTTTTTACCAAACTATTTGAGTATTTAGGTGATACAAAAAATGAAATCTAAGGCAAAAAAAAGCGGCATATCTCGCTGTCCTAAATTACTCGATACGAAAATTTACAAAACAGGGCAAACCAGGGGTGCCGATGATGATGTTATATACCAAAATCGTGTTTCAAGAACTAGCACAGTATTGATTCCATATGTTCTTTGGCCTAGTTGCGCTAATCCTCCTAATGGTGAATTAAACTTTGAAAATGGATTTATTGTTCTGATTAGTCCAGAAACTTACTTCTGCAACGATAACATCGATCAAGACCTTAAATCATATGGGCTTCATCTCGGTATAAATACTCTGGTATTTTATGAAACTCGAACTGATTGGAATAAGTATAATCCTGAAATAATGGGCTGGACTGCCGCACAATCCAGACGACAACGACTAGGTGGACAATATGTAGCAAGAGTACCTGCAACAACTTCTGTAGAAAATGGAGGAAAGATTATACGTGGATTTAATACAACATCTTCAAAAGGTGCAGGTATTAGGTTATATGAATATGCAAGCTCAGAAATGATTTCAAATTGTCGTCTTCAGCTTGAGTTTTTTTACTGGTGTTGTTTCGACTCAGAAAATACCTCTATAGAAAATGGCATGAGTGCTGATGATATTAGGCAAAGGAAGGAATATATTCAATCAGAGTGCCAAAAGTTTGATCTATTGGATAGACATAAATTAATAGAGGCACGTATTATCAATCAAGATGGATTAACTATTTGCCCACTTTGCTTAGAGAAGCTTTCAAGTCGAGGATTCTTTAGTCGCCTAGAGCAAGCAGAAGGACGAAAAGTTCCAGATTTAACAGTCACTCAGATCAATCTTTTTCATATTGAAGAGTTGAAGTATGGAGCTTACAATCATAGACCATACAATCTTGGCTGGGGTCATCATCACTGTAATGTAGTGGTAAAAGATTCAGGCATTACCGAAACTATCGAGTGGATGTATAGAGTTGTGAAGGTAAACATTGATAATGGCTATTTCACTCCTGAAAACAAATCAAGTTGATGAACAAAAGTTGATCTTTTATTTTCTTGTGGTTGGTAGCTGTACTCTTTTCCATTCCGGTTGATAGATTCTACTTCTAGGCGTGTAGCGATAGCTTCTACCCATTTTTTGTCAATCTCAAGCGAAATAGTGCGCCTACCAAGATTAAGAGATGCTAAAGCAGTATTGCCTGAACCGGCAAAACAATCTAAGACTATATCTCCTGGATAAGTTGTTGCCTCAATTGCGTGTTCAAGCATCGCTAAGGGCTTCTCTGCTGGATGTTTACCTTTATAAGGTCGAACAGAAGGAAACGTCCAGATATCAGTAAATTCTTTAGAACCATCAACGGCAAAGACTCGGATAACATCTTCGTATGGTGGCATATATGTTATTTTGCCCGTTCCAAGTATTGCAGAGCATACTTTTTCATACTGTTCTCTACTTGGAGTGTTGCGACCAGCTTCCCAATTAGAAACTGCACCACCATGATTGACTTTTCCATAAGCACCAATCATAGCAGTAAGTTCTTTTAGTGATAATCCTGCGGCTTGACGCATATCACGAAGAAACTGGGCAAAAGTTGAGCGGAAAAGATTCCCTTCAACTGCTGGTTCAGCAAAAATAATTCTTTCAGAATGAGGATACCATTGTCGAAGTGCCTCTTTTTTCATTTTTCCTTTCCAACCATCAAATCCTGGTTCGTTTGGTTTAGTCCAAACAATATGAGAAAGTACATTAAATTTTTTTGAAAATAGGACTTCAAGTCGGGCAGACATTGAAGAATCACAGAAACAAAATAGTGATCCATTTGGTCGCAGCACTCGATACCATTCAGAAGAATAGGACTCCATCCAGTCAAGATAATGCTCGTCTTCTTGAAATTGGGTATCTCCATAAATATTGTGCTTTTTTGTCGAGTGATAAGGTGGATCTGTCAAAATCAGTGATATTGTGTTACTCGGTATCTTACGGATTAAATCTAATGAATCACCTTCTGCGAGAATTCCATGAGGGGTAGAAACTCGAATACTATCTGATAAGGTAAGGGTAATTTGTTCAAAATCCTGCGCTCTAGTAGACATCTGTTAGTAATTATTTATGATAAAGTGACTTATAGTCTACAGCTTTAATTCAAAAAAATCAACCCCCCAGATTCTCTACCACTTCTTCTAACATACCCCTAAGATACAAGGTTGGGTTAAGGTACTTCAACCCAACCTACAAAAATATTAACCCAAAACGAAATTCACCAACTTACCAGGAACAACAATCACCTTTTTAACATCCTTCCCTTCCAGATAACGCTGTGCCACCTCAGACTCCCGCGCATACTTCTCCAACTCCGCTTTATCAGCTTTTGCAGGAACTTGAATAGAACCGCGAGTTTTACCCATAATTTGAATTACCAAAGTAATTTCATCAACTATCAACGCCGCAGGATCAAAACTAGGCCAAACTTGAGTATGTACCGTTCCCTTATTCCCCAACAAATGCCATAATTCATCAGCAATATGGGGGGCAAAAGGTGCTAACATAATCACCAAAGTTTGAATACCTTCCGCATAAATTGGCGAATTATGACAATCAGCATCAGTCAACGCATTACTTAACTTCATCAGTTCGGAAATTGCGGTATTAAATTGATATTCATCTTCCACATCTTCCGTAATTGCTTGAATTGCAATATGAATGAAGCGACGTAAATCTTTTTCGGCTTTTGTCAGTTGTCCGTTGTCATTTGTCAGTTGTTTTTTACTTGTAGCGTAATCTGTAACTAACCGCCAAACACGGTTTAAAAATCTAAATTGTCCCTCAACATCAGCCTCATCCCATTCCAAATCTTTCTCTGGAGGTGCTTTAAATAAAATGAACATCCGCGCCGTATCAATGCCATATTTATTAATTACATCTTCCGGTGCAACACCATTTCCTTTAGATTTGGACATGGTAGCATAGAGACGTTGTAAAGGTTCTCCTGTTTGTGGATCTACAGGATTATTAGCATCAACTAAATGAGAAGGAATCCATTTATCCTTACCGCTTTTTTTCGGATTCATGTAAGTTAAACCCTGTACCATTCCCTGAGTTAATAACTTTTGAAATGGTTCATCAAAGTTAAATAAACCTCTATCTCTCAATACTTTAGTGAAGAAACGCGAATACAATAAATGTAAAATTGCGTGTTCAATTCCTCCTACATATTGATCTACAGGCATCCAATCATTTACTTTACCAGAATCAAAAATCTTTTCTTCATTTTTGGCATCAGAATAACGTAAAAAATACCAAGAAGAATCAATAAAAGTATCCATTGTATCGGTTTCCCGTTTCGCAGGAGTACCGCAACTTGGACAGGGGACATTTACCCAACTTTCTAATTGTGCTAAAGGTGAACCACCACGGCCACTTAATGCAATTTCTTCTGGTAATTGTACAGGTAAATCTTTTTCTGGTACGGGGACAATTCCACAATTAGGACAATGAATTACAGGGATAGGTGCGCCCCAATAACGTTGTCGAGAAATTAACCAATCTCGTAAGCGATATTGTACTCTTTCTTTACCAAAACCTTGCTTTTGGGCATATTCAGTAATGGCTTTTTTTCCATCTATTGAATTTATGCCATTAAAGTCACCTGAATTAACTAAAATTCCCGGTTCTACATAAGCAGATTTGATGTTTTCATCCGCACCAATTTCGGGTACAATTACCACTTTAACCGCTAAATTTTGCTCTTTTGCAAATTTGAAATCTCGCACATCATGGGCGGGTACTCCCATCACCGCACCTGTACCATATTCATAGAGTACGTAATTTGCAATCCAAATTGGTACTTCTTCCCCGGTGAAGGGGTTGATAGCTTTCCCCCCGGTGGGTATACCCCGTTTAGGTTTGTCTTCCGCAGTCCGTTCTAACTCGCTTTGGTTGCTGACTTCCTTAATAAAGGCTGCTACCGCTGCTTTTTGGTCTGAAGTTGTCACCACTTGAGTTAAGGGGTGTTCTGGGGCTAAAACGACGTAACTCACGCCATAAACGGTGTCGGGACGGGTGGTATAAACGGCGATTTTTTCATCTAAGCCCACAATCGGAAATTCTAAATAAGCACCGGTGGATTTTCCTATCCAGTTGGCTTGCATTAATTTAACTCGTTCTGGCCAACCTGTGAGTTTATCTAAATCATTTAATAATTCTTCTGCGTAGTCGGTAATTTTGAAAAACCATTGACGCAATAATTTACGTTCTACTATTGCACCACTACGCCAAGAGCGTCCCTCATTATCAACTTGTTCGTTTGCTAGTACAGTTTGATCAATGGGGTCCCAATTAACTGCTGCTTCTCTTTGATAAGCTAAACCCGCTTGTAAAAATTGCAGAAAAATCCATTGTGTCCATTTGTAGTAATCAGGAGAACAGGTAGCAACTTCACATTCCCAATCTAAGGATAAACCCAGACGTTGTAATTGTTTTTTCATCTGGGTTATATTTTGATATGTCCATTTGGCTGGAGGTACACCTCTATCAATGGCGGCGTTTTCTGCGGGTAGTCCGAAAGCATCCCAACCCATTGGATGTAATACACGATACCCTTGCATCCGTTTGAGGCGAGCAATTACGTCTGTAATTGTGTAGTTACGGACGTGACCCATGTGCAGGCTACCGGAGGGATAAGGGAACATGGAAAGCGCGTAGAATTTGGGCTTATTTTGATCTTGAGGCGTTTTGTCTAAGCCCAGTTCTGACCATGTTTGTTGCCATTTTTCCTCTATTGCGGCTGGTTGGTATGATATTTTTTGGGGGGACTCCACAATTAAAACTCCTAATGCTTTGATCTAGTTTCGCTATTGTGGCATAATCTAGATATATTTTTTTCTCACGCAAAGGCGCAAAGACGCAAAGGTAAGAGTTTTGAAAGTTAATTTCAGCGAAGTTCGTCCACGATTTAGCAATGTTCTAACTGTTGTAATCAAACGATTAGCGAACATTAAGATACAATGCAGCAGCTAATTAATGAAATTATGTTCTAGCCAGGTTTCTAAATCTGTAACTGAAGTAAAATCTAACAAAGCTTCTCCTAATTCTTCAAGTTTTTCCACAGTTAACTCTTGAACTTTTTGGATTAATAATGAGTCAATTTCCCCAATTCGACGATTTAATTGACGGATAATTAGACGTTTTTCTTTTTGCAGTCCTTCTTCTAATCCTTCTTGTTTAGCCAGTTCTCTGTCTTGTTGGTAAAGTGGTGCTAATCGCATAATTAACTCCTGATCTTCTGTTTGTGAACTTTGATTAATTTTTAAGTTTTTCTGGAGGTTGTAGAGTAGTTCTAAGGTGATTTTAACGTAAGGTTGATTTAATGGTAACGCAGCTAATTCATCAATGGCTTGTTTTAGAGATATCTTAGATGCTACCAGATCCGCGACTATTCAGGAACGCGGCCTTTTTATGGAAATTTCTAAGGTCGTTTTTACACGCCTGAATGCGTCCGCTAAACGACCTATTTCATCCTTGTATTCATTCTCAAAATTAGCATCCATGTCGCCTAAACTCACGGACTCTGCAACTTGAGTGATTTGATTAAGAGGTCTAACAATATGTTGTTTCAGCCAGAGGTTGACTAACGATATGGATATAGCAAAAATCGCCATAAAAATTCCTATAATGATCACAAAATTTTGCTTGGTAATTTTATCAACTTTATCAGCAGGGACGTAAATAATTTTAGTGCCGATAACTTTATCTAATTCCCAGCCAAATCCGTTATTGTCAGTATATACACCTTTTTGATATAAAGCCTGTAATGATTGAGGAGATTCTTTCAAACTGGTATGACAACTCAAGCAACTAGTTTGAGATTTTTGAATTATGATAGGACGGGCTGTATAGAAATAGCGATTATTTTTCTCATTCATGGTGAGATAACCTTCGGCTATATTTTTCGCCCCTGGTTTATATTGTTGGTTTAATTTTTCGATAATCTTGATCTCATTTTCTGTAGCTTTATCCTTGATATTTGTCGGGTTAATCATCGCATTTCTATAACTATATTCACCATACCTATCTTTATAAACATTGGTAAAAATATCAAATACTTTAGCCGCAGCAACAGAAGGAAGTGCTTCTATTAACATTTTCTCTTCTGATTGCTTTTCTAATAAAGGAGTCACTCTATCTGCGTTATATTTCCGAATAGCGTCCACAGTTGAAATCAGTAAATTAGCTTGTGTATTTATTTCATTTTCAGCATTTCGATGCAGGATATTATAATAAACCACACCAGTAAAAATAATCCCTCCCATAAAAACCGCAACCATTAGGGTAGTTAGTTTTTTGCTGAGGTTAAAATTTTTGGGTATTAGTGCAAATATTTTCATTATTCACCACACATAACACGAAAACCAAACAAATTACAACCGAAGAAACCAGCATCTGCATAAAAACGAAAAGAGGAACGGCAATTTTCAGAAGGAATGAACCAAGATCCTCCGCGCAGCACTCGTCTATTATTGCTATTATTTAGCCACACACTACCATCATTAGGGGCATTTATATAATCTTCATGCCACCCATCTTCGCACCATTCCCATACATTACCACACATATCATGTAAACCAAAAAGATTTGCTGGAAATTTTCCTACTTCTGTGGTTTTTCCCTGATATTTACTATCATAATTGGCTAATTCTGGGGAAATTGTTTTTCCAAAATAAAATGCTGTGGTTGTTCCTCCACGACAAGCATATTCCCATTCTGCTTCACTAGGTAAGCGATAAGACTTATTTGTTTTTTGAGAGAGTCTGGCACAAAATTCTTGAGCATCATACCATGATACACTTTCAACGGGTAAATTATCACTTTGAAACTGTGATGGTTTAGGTTCTAAATTAATGTTAATCTTGGGTAAAGCTGCTACAATTTGCCATTGTTTTTGAGTGACTGGATATTTACCCATGAAAAACGCAGGAACTGTAACTTGATGTTGTGGATTTTGAGATTTGTTGTAACCTTCTTCGTTTTCTGGAGAACCCATTATGAAAGTTCCTCCCGGAATATGTACCATTTCTAAAAAAATACCATTTTCTAAGTCTTCGGTAAAATACTTTCCACTTTTAGAAATATATTTAATTTCCGGTTTTCTTACAAGACCCAGTAATTGACTTTTTAAACTTATCTCGGCAGTTTCAAACTCAAAAGTTTTTAACTGATAACCAGATTTATTTTTTTCCGCTTCTTGCTGCGATTGTAATTCTTTAGCTGCTTGCTGTTCTTGCTGACGTTGCAATGCTTCCGTTTTTTTTTGCGATTGTAATTTTTTAGCTGCTTGTTGATTTTGCTGACGTTGCAATGCTTCTGCTCTTTTAACAGATGTAATTTTTAACTCAATAGATGCTACATCTTCATCTCTCAAACCTAAAATATCTTGGCGATAATCTTTTAATATTTTTAAAGTTTGTTCATTTAAAGGATATTGTTGCTCAACTTCTTCTGCAAAATATTGTTGGTAACTTTGTAAATTTACTAACCGTCTCTGAAAAGGTTCTAAAACTTCCTTTTCTATTTCCTCGGCTACTGCATCTGTAATTCCCAAAGTTTTCCGTTTTTCTGTTAAAACTAAAATAGCAACTTTTTTTAGTTCACCATTTTGAGCATATTGTTCAACCAATTTACGATACTCTACTTTTGGATTTTTAGGAGCATAAGCCAATAAAATATCATATCCTTCCTTATCCAGAATAATATCTGGTTTCATATTAGGTTTTACAGCTTGGACTTTTGCTTTAGCGTAAGCGTGTAGTTCTTGAATATGAATTTTACCATCACTATCATTATCTGCTGCACCTGTTTCAATTCCCTCAACTAAATATTGAGTATAGAGTGAAAGTGTTGCACTTTCTTGTGTAAAAGAAGTTTGAGTTGCACTAGAAGATGTCATCACAACCCGTCCTTCTGCACCTAATTGTTTTTTGATATCTACACCAATACTTTTTGTGTGCCAACCATTAGCAAAAGCACCACTGTAACAAGCATCTAAAATTAAAACTTGTCGTTTAGAATAACAATTTCTCGACTGCGCTTGAATAAAATTTCCATCTACAGCAGTAGCTTCAAAATTATCTTTAGCTGTATTGCGAGTTGCTAAATAGAGATAATTGTCATCATTAATCATCCCATGTCCAGAAAAAAAGAATAATAATAAATCATCTTTTTCTGCATTTTTAAACAAATTGAGAATTGCTATTTTCATAGCTTCCGAATTAGGGTTCAGTAGTTTTTCTACCTCTGTAAAATTTCCTAAGTTGGGATTTTTTAAAACTCGTTCCATAGCCTCTACATCATGAAGGGGAGATGATAGAGGTGGGATACTTTCACCATACTCACTAACTCCAATCAATAAAGCGGTTTTTTTAACCATTGTCACCACTGATTGCAGCTAATAAGTTTTTTGCTATTTTTTCGCTTTCTAGCAGTTCTTGACGGCTTTTGGCCTCGATAATGACTTCTTTATCAGCGACCTTGACACTAACTTTTATGGGTTTATCTCCCAAGCGATCGCCCAAAAAGCTTAAAAAACCTTTAATATTTTGTATGTTTACTTTAGCGGTAATAAATCCGATTAAAGTAGCAAATCCTGGCTTACTTCCTGGTTCTGGCTGCATATCTTCGCTAAGATATGCTTTTTCAACTTCATCTAAATCCCGTAATTCCCGCAGTAGATTACTGGCTTTTTTTGTCGTCTGTCATCATCTAATTCTGGGTCATGAACGGCAAAAGTAACCTGAATTGTGCGATCATTTGTCATATTTACCTCCACAGCGCCATTATTTGCTGTTTGCGTCGTCTTAATGGCTATTTTAGTAGTGATCGCTGTTTTAGCATACTCTATGGTAAACTTATGCCAATATTGCCAACTTTATGAAATCGGTGGTAAAATAGACTACGAATGAGTATAAATAGGAAAAAGTCCAAGATTAGGCATTTATTTCCTAAATATTTATATAATTTAATTATTTAATTGAGGTTATTAACTGGCTTTTATTTGGGAGCTATTGCTGTTTTGGGAATTTCCATGACTGGTTTGTTTAAAGCTACCATTAAAGAAGAATCTGAGGCTACTGGCTGTGTCACTACTGGTGTTAATTCTGTCGTTTCTGCCATTTCTAGTATTCGGGATGAGTTGTTGGGGAATAAGTAGGAAACAGTACCCAGAATACAAGCTGCTAAGGCTGCCCCACCAAAGAGCCAGATTAGATTGTAGGGGCGCTCAACACGCTTTAATACTTGTTCAATTGTGGTTTCTGATGACTGGTTAGTTGGGGGAACAGGTATATTTTGCAACCCCTGTCTAAGATTTAATAGTCTTTTATACAAGCATTTGACGGAGGCATCCGTTGATAACCATTGTTCGACTTGTCTGCGTTCAGTAGCTGTTACTTCGCCATCCAGATAAGCACTTAGTAACTCGAAGTATTCGCGTTTTTGCATATCCATATTACTTATTGATTCGTTTTGGTTGCTCAATGGCAGAAAATATATATTTTCGCTGACAGTCGTTAATACTTCTTAAATTCTGCCAGAGAATTGAGGAAACATGATGTAGATTATATATCTAGATAGCTTTGCAACTGAGTTTGTAATCTAGATCTGGCTCTGGCTATTCTAGATTTCACAGTTCCAAGAGAAACTCCGGTAAGTTCGGCAATTTCTTCATAAGATAGACCTTCTATTTCTCTGAGGATAATAGTAGTCCGAAAAGCTTCAGGTAAATCCGCGATCGCTTCTCGCAACTGCTCATAAAATTCTCTTGTAGTCATTTCCTCATCGGGACTTGGGGTATCACCGGCAATTTCCCAATCCATTTCACCGTCTTCTAGACTGCGGGGGGCATCTAGTGAGAGGGGACTAGCTACCCGTTTACGTTTACGTAATTCATCATAAAACAAATTAGTAGCAATACGACTTAACCAACCCCGGAACTTAGCAGGTTCTTGTAATCGGCTAATATTTCTATATACACGAATCCAAACTTCCTGGGCTAAATCGGCTCTGTCAGACCAATCGGGGGCTAAATGATATAAAACTCGATCAACTTGGGTTTGGTGGCGGCGTAGTAGTTCTGCAAAGGCGGCACGGTCTGGACGCAATCCGACTTGACAGCGTAAAATAAGATCGTGGTTTGAGAGTTTGTCAACTTGCACCGATGCTGCTGGATAGGTGGCACCAACTGTTGACCAGGATACACTAATGGATTGACTCATGGATCGGATTGGCTTTAAATCAAATCACTCTTCCCAAGAAGACTGGATAATTAATTAAGAGTTCCCCAAGGTTGATGGATGATAAATAATAGGCGATAGCAATGGCAAGAAATGAATCTGTAGCAAGTATGATGATGTTTCTCTGTTTTGGTGCAGCAATTTTATCTCTAGCTGTCCACCTGCAAACCATGAGAAAAACAGGAACGGGGGAGTTAAATTATTCCAGGTCTACAGGGGTCTATCCGCAGGATTCGTTGGCGACTGGGGAAAGTGCAATTGCGGCTTCTGTACCTACCTCTCCCCCAAAATCTTTGGAACGCTCTAATTTAGATTCTGCTCAGAAAAAACCCCAGTCAAGATTGGCTAGTATTGTCGGTACAGTTACCAATACCAAGCCGGCAGTGTCAGTATCGGACAGAACCCAAGTTTTAGTAGATTTAAGCGATCGCCGTGTTTATGTTTCTCGATATGATGAGGTAATAGCTAGTTACCCTATCGCTATTGGTAAAAAGGGTTGGGAAACCCCCACCGGCAATTTTCAAGTGATTCACAAGGAACATCACCCCATTTGGCGACATCCCATTACTGGTGCTATCTTTGACGGTGGTACTAATAGTCCTTTGGGGGATAGATGGATTGGTTTTTGGTCAGATGGTCGCAATGAAATTGGCTTTCATGGTACACCTGATGTTGATTTGGTGGGAGCGGCTGTTTCTCATGGTTGTCTGAGAATGCGTAATTCTGATGTACGGATGTTGTATAGCCAAGTTTCCCTAAATACACCTGTATTAGTGCGTCATTGAATTAAGTTTATTTAATTTCTTGGTATTTCCACGGCAATGGATCAACTGATTGTCCGTTTACATACAAACCCCAGTGTAAGTGGGGTCCAGTAGATGCACCAGTTGAACCTACTGTACCGATTTTTTGACCAGCTTTGACAAAATCACCTTCCTGAACATTTATACGACTCAGGTGCATGAAAATACTGACTACTCCTTGACCATGATCAATGCCAATAACGTTACCATGAACGCGGAATCCCTGGGATACTGTTCCCACTAGGGCAACTCTTCCCGCTGCTGGGGCTGTTACAGATGATCCTGCTGCTCCTGCGTAATCCAGTCCACGATGGTAGTAATCATTGGCAAATACGCCATTGTAGTAGCGACGGACACCATATCTAGTGGATGTTCTCCCGGCGTTGGGGGTGAGAAAAACACCGTTCCAGTATTTTTCCGGTGTCTGGAGGGCTTTAAATTCTGCTACTCGCTTTAATTCTTCCTGGGTTGCTTTAACCCCAGCTTTACCCGGTGGTAAGGTGATGCGTTGGACTGGAAATTTGCGATCGCGCACTTGTATGGATATTTGTTGTTCCTGTCCCTCTTGGGACACTATAATTGTTCTCAATCCAGCTTTTTCTAAGGGAGTTGTGGGCATAAAGGAACGGTATTGACGAGGTGCAATTTCAAAAGCTGCATAGGTTTTTTCGCCAATTTTTACAGTAGGATTACTATTACTTTTTTCAGAATCTGTTTTAATTAATACTGAAACTGTGTCTCCTAATTGGGGATTTTTAGGCATTATCTGTACTTCTAAAGCCTTTGCGGGTAAGCCTAAAGCCATGGGAATGACAGTAATTATATTTAAGAGGATTTTCACACGGGTACTCATTGTCGGAATCATAATTAAAGAATTAACAGGATAAAAACAGGATTTAAGGCTCTTTTTGTGAACGGGAAGAGGTTGAACGCAGGGGTTTTGTGAAAGCCAACTGTTCATTAACCACCTATTAGATTATATTAATTCAGCCAAACCAAATTAACCACACAGGTAGAACTAAAAATAACCCCATAAAGGTTAAAGCAATGCTGCTGGCTAATAAATTCCGATCTAAATCGTAAACTTCCGCTAAAATTAGTACGGAAAGTCCTGTGGGTGTCCCTGACATCAGTACCAAGACCAAACGCTGTTCATCAATTATACCTGCATAAGTCGCAAATAGTCCCACCAATAAGGGAATAATCAAAACTTTTAGAATACTGGCTATTATAGCAACATTGAGATTTTGATATTCTTTTATTGTTCCTAGTCGCAAACCAACTAGCAGTAAAGCGAGAGCAATTACCACCCAAACGGCTTGATTTAAACCTGATTCAATGATTGCAGGTAATTGCACAAATTGGGTATTGAGGCCAATGAAAAAAGTCCACAGACTGGGAACGGTAGCTATATCTCGTAATTGTATCCACCAATGATTTTCAGTGGTTCTGTTTCCAAAATAACTAGCAATTAAGACAGCAATTCCATAAGTACCAATAACATTATTTGTGACACTGAATAATACCGCTGAATCGTTATTTTCTGGTTTTGTTAGCACTTGTGTGAGTGTTAGTCCCACAAAACCCGTATTTCCTAAAATTGTTGCCAAAATAAAACTACCTAAACTCGCTTTATTTAAAGGTTGAGATACTTCTATACTTTTTTCTCCTGTTTTGATTTGATTAAACCTTTGCCAAAACCACCAAGTCAACAACGCTAAGACTAGACTTAGTATTAACACTGCTACTCCTATAAATGGTACTAATCCACTATTTGTTGTATTAGTATGACGAGCTAATATTAATAACTGTAGTGGTACTCCTACCCAGTATAGTGACTCTCATAGCCACTTGGCCAATTTATCAGAGCTAAATCGAGATAATATTAGACCTAACCCTATCCAAGTAAATAGGGGAGTATAAGCTTTGAATAGGATTTCAATCATGATTAAGTGGTTAATTTTTTGTCTGCTTTATAACTAATTATAGTTGTAAATTATGATTTACAATACTCATTGTTGATCAAAATTACGGTGAAAATTAATGATAGGAAATAAAATACAACCTAGAGAGTCTTTAAATAAAGCATTTCTGAAAATAAATCCTTTTAGAAAAGATATTGAAACTTTCAAAAAACATTTAAAAAACCTAAGTACAAAAATTAATGAATCTGAAGAATTTCATAAAAACCTCATTGCTGACTTTTTCAAGAACACATATTACAGTTATAATCACTTTATTAATACTAAAGGACGAAATGACCTAGTTATTCATAATGGTCAAGACCCTAAAACCAGTGTTGGTGTAATTTTAGAAGTTAAAAAGCCGACGAATAAAAGCGAAATGCTCAAAGTTGATAATTTAAACACTAAAGCATTTCAGGAATTAGTTTTATATTTTCTCAGAGAACGTTTAACAGAGAAAAATCTAGAACTGAAATATTTAATAGCAACTAATATCTACGAATGGTTTATTTTTGACGCTCAAGATTTTGACAAATTCTTTCAAGAAAATAAAACCATAATTCAACGATTTAAAGATTTTATAGACGGAAGATTAATAAGTAAAAACCCAGATTTATTTTATCAAGAAATTGCAGATAAAATCACTTTTACCCATTTTGATATTCAAGAATATCAAGAATATTTACAACCTGAAGAAAATCCTGATGATCATAAATTAATTGCGCTGTTTAAATTGCTTTCTCCAGAACATTTATTAAAGTTATCTTTCGCAAATGATAGCAATACTCTTGATAAAGAATTTTATCATGAGTTATTACATATAGAATACCTATTCCCAAGGTTATTAATGTAGATATACAGGAAATTTTATCAGGATTAGTTAATCAAATTCTCACCGCTAAAAAATTAAATCCAAAAGCAGATACAACCACATTAGAAGCAGAAATAGATCAACTAGTTTATCAACTTTATGAATTAACACCAGAGGAAATTCAAATCATAGAAGGGTAAACAAAAATGACCCTACCGGAATAGCAGGATGTGATAGAATAGCAGATGTCTAATTGATTTACTTGACTTGTGTGACTCGCCAGCTTAGTTTGAGGTTAACCCAGAAATTCCAAATTGTGGCCACTGCGATCGCTATTAATTTAGCTATATACTGGTTCATACCTACGTTATTGTAAAGAAAATTGACTACTAAGGTTTGGATGATTATCCCAGCTAAACAGACTATATTGAACTTCAAGAATCTTTTGAAACGCTGTCGTTTTCCTGTCTGTTTTCGGGAAATATCCCCAAAAGTCCACAAATCATTCCAAAGAAAATTATTGAGAATCGCTACTTCAGCAGATAAAATTGTACTCCGAGTTAACCCTAAATTGATCACGGTACGCATGAGGTGAAATATGGTTAAATCTACAAATACGCCACTAAATCCTACCGCACCAAAACGGAGAAATCGCCCAAAGGGAAAGTTGACTTTTTGACTAATTTTTCCTATTCTCCCAGTAGATAACCGTAATCTGATTAAATGTTGAATATACTCGATATATTCTTTCCAAGTGACTTTGCTTTCTCCTTCTGTGCGTTCCCGGAAAATGTAACCAGCTTCACCAATTGCCCCAATTTGTCCCCGGCCAATGACTTCTAAAAGAATTTTATATCCTATGGGATTAAGTGTAGTATTAGCGATCGCATTTCGTCTTACCATAAAATAACCACTCATGGGGTCAGATACTCTACCCACAACTTCTGGTAAAATTACTAGTCCCAATACCTGCGCCCCACGGGATAAAAAGCGTCTAATTACACTCCAGCTACTCACACCACCACCCTCGACATGACGACTAGCTACTGCTAAATCTGCTCCCTGTTCAATTTTCTGCCATAATTGTGTCAGCACTTCTGGAGGATGTTGCAAATCTCCGTCAATTACACCTAATATACTCCCTCTGGCCGCTTGCCAGCCACGAATTACCGCCGACGATAGTCCCCGTTCTTCTTGACGACGCATGACCCGCAATTGGGGATAATCTGGGATGAGATTTTCCGCTACTTCCCAAGTGCGGTCTGGGCTATCATCATCCACTACAATTAGTTCATAATTACCAGGAATAGTCTTATCCAATAACCCACTCAAGATATTAACTACATTTTCAATGTTATCACGCTCTTTATAGGTAGGAATTACTACAGATAGCAGCATGATATTGTTTTCGTTCTTAGGGTCTGGTGTCAGTTCGGAAATTCTCAATGCACCGCAGGGAACTGATAATAGGGAATTTGATGAGTTTGTATTCATAAGGTACGTGGTAAATCTTAAATTGCCAAATTGTCTGTATAAAGCTTAATTTTCCATAGAGTATCATACACTTAATATGATCAAAACAAAGGGATATTGAGATTAAGGGTAAAGATGCACCTATTCGGTGAAAAGTATACTACTATAATTAAAGAAGTTTTAAATTTTAGATAACAATAGTGAAAATAATTAGGTAAGAGCAATGGCTTATAGTGATTTTAGCTTAACTAAGTTTAGGAATAATTTTCATATTACAATTAAAGAAGAAATTGATTTATTTGCTACTGTAGAACCTATAGAAATCAGCGAAAAGTTAACTAACACTTTAGAAGAAACTACGGAACTCGCGTTAGCAATAAATACGGAAAAAGCACGTTCAGAAATGATTATTACGCCAATTTTATTAGAAGTTAGACGTAAAGCTAATTATCAAATTAGTTTATTTTCTGGTACAGATTTTAATGTTGATATTGAGAGAGGTTTAAATGGTTATTGTGATTTTGTTATCAGTCGTTCTAAGGAACAGTTAACAATTAATGCTCCTGTACTAATTATTGTAGAAGCTAAAAATGAAAATATAAAAGGTGGTTTAGGTCAATGTGCAGCAGCAATGTTAGCAGCACAATTGTTTAATGAACAGGAAGGTAATGAAATTAAAACTATTTATGGGGCTGTGACAACAGGAGATATTTGGAAGTTCTTGAAGTTGCAAGGGACAGAAATATTTATTGATTTGAATAATTATTATATTCAGGAGTTAAACAAGATTTTAGGTATTTTATGTCAAGGGGTTTTGGGTTAAATTTCACTTCATCAATATTATCTATTGATATTGGTTCTCCTTTCAATTTATTATAAAACTTAAATAAGTCGTTTATATTTAATTGATCACCAATGACTAATATAACTGTTGATTCTATTCTTGAGTCTGCTTTAACAGATACTAATATATCTCCAGATGATGGTGTATTCTTATTAAAACAGACCAGTCCAGAAGCAATTACACAAATTCAAGCTACAGCAGACCAATTACGACAAAAACAAGTCGGAAATACGGTTACTTATGTTATTAACCGAAATATTAATTTTACTAACATTTGTGAACAACATTGTAGTTTTTGTGCTTTTCGCCGCGATGATGGTGATCAGGATGCTTACTGGTTAAACTGGGGGCAGATTTTGTCAAAAACTACAGATGCAGTGCGTCGAGGAGCAACTGAAATCTGTATGCAAGGGGGACTACACCCAGAAGCGCGAATAAATGGCAAGTCTTTAACTTACTATCTGAAACTGGTAGAAACCATTAAAAGCGAATTTCCTCGCTTACATTTACACGCTTTTTCACCCCAGGAAATCCAATTTATCGCCAGATTAGACGGAATTTCCTATACTGATGTCATTATAGCTTTGCGAGATGCTGGTGTCGGTTCTATGCCCGGAACAGCCGCAGAAGTGTTAGATGATGATGTGAGACGGGTATTATGTCCAGAAAAAATTAATACAGCAACTTGGTTAGAAATTGTCAGTACAGCCCATCAATTAGGTGTACCTACTACTAGTACCATATTATCTGGACACATTGAAACTCCAGAACAACAAATAGGACATTTAGAAAAATTGCGATCGCTCCAACAAAAGGCAATAGAAACAGGATATCCTGCTAGAATTACGGAATTTATCGTTTTACCTTATGTGGGACAAGAAGCACCCAAATCCCTACGCAGACGGGTAGGAAGAAATCAACCTGTGTTAACTGATTCCCTGCTGTTAACCGCTGTTGCTAGAATTTACTTAGGAAAGTATATACCCAATCATCAACCAAGTTGGGTAAAATTAGGACTAGCTGGGGCTACACAGGCCTTAAATTGGGGTTGTAATGATCTCGGTGGGACATTAATGGAAGAACATATTACCACCATGGCTGGGGCTACAGGTGGTACTTGTATGGAAGTAGAAACTTTACAGAACGCCATAGTATCTATAAACAGACCTTACCAACAACGAGATACTTTATATCGAGTCATAGAAAATGGAAAATAGACAATTGGGGAGAACTAATAATTTTTAGTAACTATACCGATTCAAGATAGGATAGACGTTGATTTAGTTGTTTTACTTAATGCTTATGAAAAGCTATTGGTCGCGTCTGCTTTCTTTAGTTTTAGTTTTAGCTATCGGCTTAATTGGCTGTAGTGGTAGTCTAGATAGTTTAACTGGGGATTATCGTCAAGATACCTTAGCTGTGGTCAATACTTTGAGACAAGCTATAGAATTACCCCCAGGTTCTCCTGAACAGGCCGCCCTACAAACAGAAGCCCGTCAAAAAATTAACGATTTTTCAGCCCGTTACCAGAGAAATAGCGCTGTTGCGAGTCTTAGCTCTTTTACAACCATGAGAACAGCCCTCAACTCCCTTGCGGGACATTATAGTTCTTATCCTAACCGTCCCGTTCCTGAAAAACTCAAAAAACGTCTAGATGCAGAATTTAAAAAAGTAGAAGCATCATTAAAACGTGGCGCTTAATTTAAACTGCGAGGATTGTTTTTTGATAACTAAAATTAAATATAGGAATCCTCAATAATTTGTTAACAACAATATCCCCGACTTCTTAAATAAGTCGGGAATATGAAATTCCTAACTTTCACAAATCACATAGGAGTCCCATAATGACTCAACTAAAAATTAAACTCACCGTTGAAGAATTTCTCGCACTTCCCGAAAATGATACTACTTATGAGTTTGTTGACGGTGAAGCTATACCTAAATATAAAAATCAGCAAATGTCTCCTAAATTTTTTCATGGCTCAACCACAGGAGCATTATTTATAATAATATCTACATGGGCGCAAGCAAAAGGTCGTGTTGTCGTGGAATGGGCTATCAAATTAACTAAAAATCAACAAATTTGGATACCCGTCCCTGATTTAACTTATGTTTCCTACCACCGTCTTGCTGCTGACTGGCTTGAAGATGAAGCTTGTCCTGTTATACCAGAATTAGTGGTGGAAATTATTTCTCCTGGTCAGACTTTTGGAGATATGATTGAAAAAGCCACTTATTATCTCCAAGGGGGGATTTTATTAGTGTGGATAGTAGATACAATCTCTCAAACTATCACTGTTTTTACAAAATCCTCTCTTCCTGTGACTTTTCGAGAACATCAAATTATCACTCATGAAATATTACCAGGATTAGAAATAACTCCTCATACCATTTTTCAACGTGCTGGTTTAATTCGTTAATTTACAGCAGTTCCCGATCTTATGAAGTACAGATATTAATAATAAAACTCTTGTGGTGCGGGCATCTTGCCTGCAAAAGGTGTACCTCACTCAATGTAAGTTTCATACCCCACCCCCAACCCCCTCCCCGCAAG
>JBJUHT010000186.1:0-8960 GCA_046070105.1 Dolichospermum sp. | reverse complement strand
TATGAGGTACAAAGTCACCCCACCCCCAACCCCCTCCAATATCAAAAGTTTATCCTTTTCTTCCCCCCGCTGCGGGGGGATTGAGGGGGGTGCGAGGAGGGGGCTTAATATGTACCTCATAAGAGCGGAAACCCCTGTAATATTAGAGTCTAGTAAAAAGCGAACTGTCATAAATCAATCTCGCGTCCTGGACTACGATCTCTTAAATTAGCAAAATCTTCATCTGTAAATTCAATTCCTTCTCTTTCAATTGTTTCTCGAAACCTTAAAACCCCTTCCCAAAAGCTATCTCCTTTATTCTGTAATGGTTTTTCCTGTACTTGTTCTTTTATTTGTGACAGTTTATGTTTAAGAAATTGAATAAAATCTAAAACTTCCTGTTGTTTATCGGTTGGTAACTCTCGCAGGTTTTCTAAAACTGCTTGTTCAATGGTCATAGTTTCACCTCTACTACTAGGCTATAATTTTATTATAAATGACATCAGCATTAATTTTTATTTTCTTCTCCATTTTTGAGATCAATTCCTAATATTGCCAATTGTTGATTTATCCAATCTGTAGCTGTTGCTTCATCGGTTTTAATGGCTTTTTCTACTCCTATTTTAGCAATTAGATTTAGTTTTAAAGTAAAGGCTCAATCAATGTCGAAAGTTCTGATAATTTATTTTGAACTACATCCCATACAATATCAAAATCAAGCTGATCATATTTGTGAACAATTACATCTCTCATTCCTGCCATTTCACGCCAGGGAATTTCTGAATGATGCTGACGAAATGTTAGAGAAATTCGTTTAGTAGCTTCACCAATGATTGTAATTTGGTAAAGAATAGCAGAGAGTTTTTCATCGTTTGCTTCTAGTTCAACTCGACTGATGCCATTTGTATAACGTAAAATGCGTCTGATGGCAGTTATAATGTCAATTAAACATTCTGGATCACGCGACATAAATTGTTTGTGCAGATTCTAAAATATTTTTACGTCTCAACCAATTTTGACTGCGTTCAATTGCAGCTTTAACGATTAAGTCAACTTTTCGATGAAATATAGTTTCAAGTTCCTCACGCATTTGTATTGTTTCAGTTAAGCCCCGTTTTGCATTTGGAGAAAAGTTAATTAAGATATCAATATCACTATCTGGACGAAAATCATCACGTAAAACAGATCCAAATAAAGCAAATTCTATTACTTGCCATTTGTTACAAAAGTTTTGAATCTCATCCATCGGTAAATCGATCGCACTAGTAGTCATGTTAATGTTACTCCCAATGTTTCCAATTGTTGATTTATCCAATAAGTAAACAAAAAATATGGGTCTACATTTTGAATTTTTTTGATAATAGCCAAAGCTCTATTAATTAGAATCTTTGAGAATGTCGGCTAATTTCATAAATTAAATACTAAGGTTTTGAGATTGCTTCGCTCCATTTCATTACCCTCGTAATGACAGTTTTTGGATCTTATGTTTTTTTGGAA
Organism: Dolichospermum sp.; assembly: GCA_046070105.1. Lineage (GTDB taxonomy): Bacteria > Cyanobacteriota > Cyanobacteriia > Cyanobacteriales > Nostocaceae > Dolichospermum. The sequence continues at coordinate 7,484 of JBJUHT010000186.1, read as the reverse complement.
CATTCTTAATAAGAAGTTGTTTAATTAAATCAAATTTAAACTTACCCTATCTTCACCATAATTAGCAACTAAAACAAACAACTTCAACCATCGAGAACCCAGTAAAATTTACTGTATTTCATCTCCAGCAAATACAGGAATTTCCCACTCTTGACCATCTACTATTACCCTACCCAAATAAACATCAAAATCAGTTTCTCCTTGAGCAGTTCTTAATTTATTTTGTCTTAAAAAAGGCCAATCAAGACTTTGTACATCTTGTTTATTCATGGCTAAATATTCAGTAAATCCTGTGTCTAACATTGTTTCTACAGGAAAACTGAAATTATCTCCATCAATTAAATCAATTTCCAAATAAATTTGACCTTTATCTCCAAATCTGCCCTCAATCATATTCTGCCACTAACTCCCGTTTCATTAATGCCATAAATATGATGAATAACATGAGGGTACTTTTCTCTAGCCATTTTACTAGCTACCTCTTGATCCTGATCAATAAAATAATCCCCACTATCAGGTTCAATAGCAATATACCAACCATAGTATTTATCAAGTATTTCCGGTTTTAACCGCTCAAAAATTACCCAACAACGATCAGAAAAAGCCTGTCTTCTCGCTTTTCTGTGAGCTTTTTGTTCTTGGGTCCACTGAATTTCGGGAAATACTCGACCACGACGGACAACCCTTTGCGGTGTAGATTTTGTCATGATTAATCACCTGATTAAAGTGTATTGTCTATTTTAACCTAAAAAACGACTATATTGATTAATAGTGCGATTTGCATCAGTACGGTATAATAACAAAAAATCTAGATGAATTTTTTGTTTTGTGTCATTTGGCTAGTGTAATTTAAGTAGGTCAACACAATCAAATCAAACTGTGTCAAGAAAAGTAAAACCACTGAAAACTTCTTCACCCTTACCTCTTACCTAGTGCTATAACGACAATTTTTAACGTTAACCTACTTAACTTTTAATTGCAATTATGTGGACCGAATTAACAAAAGCGATCGCTAATTTGAATATACTAGCCGATTGGGTAGGAATTAGAGCCGTTAAAACAACTTCTGCACACCATTATGTGCGTGATGGTTTACCTCAAAGCAACGGTAAATCATTGAATATGGGAGCAATGATAGAAGTGATGGTTGATGGCTGTTTAGGTTATGCTGCTACTAATTCCTTAAATATTTCTAGTTTACAAAATGCTGCCAAAATCGCCTATAAACAAGCATTAGCTGCCAGAAAATGGTGGATATATCCAATTAGTGAAAATATCCGTCCTCAAGTAGTTGGTGAATATCAATCACCATATCTAGAACCATTTAATACTATTAGTCCTGGAGAAATAAATGACTTACTAATTAGAATTTGTCAGGGACTAAAAATTAACGATAAAATCGTGCAAACAACAGCCAGAGTTAGTACACATCAAAAAGAAACCTGGTTTATTAGTAGTAATGGTTCAGAAATATATCAAAAAATTCTCACATTGGGAAATCATTTTAGCGCCATAGCCCAAGATGGAGAAATCGTCCAACAACGCACTAACAATGGACAAGAAGCCAACTATTATCAAGGAGGTTGGGAACTCTTCCAAGAAGATAAATTATGGCAGCAAGTCCAAAAAGTTGGAGAAGAAGCCTTAGAATTATTAACAGCAGCAGAATGTCCAAATACCCGGACTAACTTAGTTTTAGCACCGGACCAAATGATGCTACAAATTCATGAAAGTATCGGACATCCTTTAGAAATTGATCGTATTTTAGGAGATGAACGTAACTATGCTGGAGGTAGCTTTGTCACCAAAGATGACTTTGGTAAATTAGAATATGGTTCACCTTTGCTGAATATTACCTTTGATCCTACAGTAACAGGTGAATTTGCCAGTTATGGTTTTGATGATACTGGTGCAATAGCCACCAAAGAATATATCATTAAAAAAGGTATTTTGCAAAGAGGTTTAGGCAGTTTAGAAAGTCAAACCAGAGCAAATTTACCAGGTGTTGCTTGTGCGCGGGCTTGTTCCTGGAATCGTCCCCCCATTGATAGAATGGCTAACTTAAATTTAGAACCAGGAAACGCAAATTTTCAGGAAATTATCGCCGACATAGAATATGGTATTTACATGGAATCTAACCGTTCTTGGTCAATAGATGATCAACGTTATAAATTTCAATTTGGTTGCGAATATGCCAAATTAATTGAAAACGGTAAATTGACAAAAACCCTACGTAATCCTAACTATCGTGCCACTACCCCAGAATTTTGGCATAGTTTAATTCAAGTTGGAGATAATAGCAATTGGCAAATTTATGGAGCGCCTCATTGCGGTAAAGGAGAACCAAATCAAATGATTTTTGTAGGCCATGGTTCACCAGTTTGTGCATTTGCCAATGTGGAAGTTTTTGGTGGTAGTTAATGAGTTATGTTTCGCAATGTTTAATTAGGTTGGGTTAAGTGATCAGGAAATGTATTGATCTTTAACTAATTAGTGCTACAATAAAAAAGTAGCTACTTGATGCCATATCAATATGATCATTGCTCAAGAATTAGAAGTTCAACAAGACATCTCCAAAGATGTAACATTTCCGCCTAGTGATTTATACAGTGATGAACCGACAGTGGAAACAGAACTACATTTACGACAAATAATTTTACTTTTCAAATGTTTAGAATGGTTATGGAAAGATAGAACAGATTTTTATGCTGCGGGAAATTTGACTATTTACTATAGTCCTAACCAAAAAAAATCACAATTTTTCCGAGGTCCTGATTTTTTTGTTGTCCTAGAAACTGAACGCAAAACCCGTAAAAGTTGGGTAGTTTGGGAAGAAGACGGTAAATATCCTAATTTCATTTTAGAAATTCTTTCACCCAGTACAGCCAATACTGATAAAGAATATAAAAAAGAAATTTATCAAAATACTTTCCGCACCCCAGATTATTTTTGGTTTGACCCTTATACATTGGAATTTGCAGGTTTTTATTTAACAAATGGAAAATATCAACCTTTAGAACCCAATGAAAAAGGACATTTATGGAGTGAGCAGTTAGGTTTATACTTAGGAATTAACCAAGGTCTGTTAAGGTATTTTACCCCAGCAGGAGAGTTAGTCCCTACACCCGAAGAAACCGCCCAAGAGGAAACGAAAAAAACAGCAATACAATTGCAAAGAGCAGAAATAGAGGCTCAAAGGGCGGAAATAGAAGCCCAAAGAGCAGAATGGGAAGCTAAAAGAGCCGAACGTTTAGCAGCAAAATTGCGAGAATTAAATATTGATCCAGATACAATTTAAACCATGAAAATTCCAGAATTATCAACTTTAGAAAAAACCTTTAATCAACTCCTAGAAACTCTCCTGATTAAAAAAGCAGAGCATGAACATTTTACCATTAGACTTAGCAGCGAAAGCAGTCAATTTACTCGGTTTAATTGCGCCAAAGTTAGACAAACAGGTTATGTTGATGATACTGGGATTCAATTAACATTAATGGCTGATCAACGTAGTAGTTTTCGTCAGTTTCCCTGGACAAATAATTGGGAAATAGATTGGGAATTAGCTGATATAGCTTTACAAGAATTACGTGATGAATTACCATTATTACCAATTGATCCTTATTTAGTTTTACCATTAGGAAATAATACCAGTCGAGAGGTTAATCTTGGTAAATTATTAACTCCAGAAATATTAGTTTACAGCATTTTGGAAACTGTGAATAATTTGGATTTTACTGGTATGTATGCGGGGGGAATTGTCATCAGAGGTTATGGTGATTCTAGTGGACAAAGACACTGGTTCACAACTGATTCATTTAATTTAGATTATTCTTTATTTATGGCATCAGGACAAGCTGTTAAGGGAACTTTTGCTGGTAGTGAATGGCATGAATCTGCTTTTTTAGCTAAAATAAATCATGGTAAAAAACAACTAGAAATCCTATCTCGTCCAGTAAAAGAATTACCAAAAGGACAATACAAAACCTATTTTGCTCCGGCTGCGGTGGCTGATTTATTAGGGATGCTTTCCTGGGGCGCTATCAGTGAAGCTGATATTCAACAAGGTAATAGTGCTTTAGCTGCTTTATCACGTCAAGAAAAACAACTTTCCCCAAAATTCACTTTAAAAGAAAATTTTAAAAGTGGTTTAGTTCCTCGGTTTAATAATTTGGGAGAAATGGCTGCACCAGAATTAACTTTAATTGAAAAAGGTATTTTAATTAATAGTTTAGTTAATTCTCGCACTGCGAAGGAATACAATAAACCAGCTAATGGTGCGAATATTTCAGAAACTTTACGTTCTCCAGAAATCAGCCCCGGTAATTTGAGTTTTGAGCAGATTTTACCCAGTTTGGATACAGGATTATATGTTTCTAATTTACATTATTTGAATTGGAGCGATCGCCCATCTGGCAGAATTACAGGTATGACTCGTTATGCTTGCTTTTGGGTAGAAAATGGGCAAATAATTGCCCCCATTGCTAATCTGCGCTTTGATGAAAGTCTCTATCGTTTTTGGGGAAGAGAAAATTTAGTTGATTTCACCAATTTTCAAGAATTTATTCCCCAAGTCGGAACTTACGAAAATCGCCAATTAGGAGGTAGTTTAGTTCCTGGTATGTTAGTGGAAAATTTCACCTATACCTTATGATTTGATATAGCACTTCTCCCTGTTATGAGGTACATACAGCACTTCCCGGTGTTATGAGGTACATATTTAGCGGGCAAGATGCCCGCACCACAAGAGTTTCATCATTCAACTTTGTACCTCATAAGAGCAGAAACCGCTGTATTTAGCGGGAAAGATACCCGCACTACAAGAGTTTCATTTGATATCAACCCCAGGTTTTCAACCACCAATTTCATTGTTTTCAACCCATAACCACTGTCTTTGTTGTTGATTTAACATCTAGTCATGTTTCAATACCTGAGTGCTTAATTAATCTAAATATTAACTCTGAGAAAGAACAACATTAACTACACCAGCGATTACCACAACTACTAATTTTTCATCAACTGGCTGTTTTCTCAGTGCAGAAATTTCTTGGGGACTGTCTGGGATAGGATAATTCATAGTTTATGTTCACAACATTTACAATTGAACAATAAACTTGATTAATCATTAAAATTCTTCATGGAATCTTTATGAAACTAATTAGGGCAGAGTGTAACCCAAATTCTGTCTTTTCTAAATCTGTCTGGGTAAGTAGATTTACGAGGAATACGAGGACAAAATGCAAGAACTTCTTTATTTAGAAATTCCTACCCCCAATACAATATCTGTAATTGAGTGGCTACAAAGGGATTTTATTCTGGAACATGGGGAAAAATTGATCACCCCGAACGGTTTTCGTGTCAAAATACCGATTGCAAATACCGCTTTTCAAGATGTAGAATTGTCTCTATTTGTTTGGTCAGTGCAGCGGACGACTTATTTGAAGGTATTTCGCTGGGGGGAACAACCTTTTCCAAGTGAGAGACTCATTCTTAAACATCTCACCCAGGAAATTAGAAGTCGCTTTCCCAACTGCTATCCAGAACCACCTGTGATTGATACCCAAAAGTCAATTTTTACACAGCTAGAACCATATTATCCCCTAACTGTCAAATATTTCCAAAAAATGACTAACGGGGAATATCACCTTCAGCGGGTTTACTGGTGGGAGCAACAGTGGAGAGAAGGGGTGAAAAATCCTCAAAAGCCCCGTCAAGTCCTATTTTATCAAGAAAATAGCCAGGAAAAAGCGAAAAATAGCCCTGAATATGACATTATTTACATTGGTGGGGCTTTAGGGTCAATTCATGCAGTAGTCATGGCTAAATTGGGCTATAAAGTGCTGCTGGTGGAACGATTACCCTTTGGAAGAATGAACCGAGAATGGAATATTTCCCGTGATGAAATTCAAAGTTTAATCAATTTGGGTTTGTTAACAAATGCTGAACTAGAAACAATTATTGCTAGAGAGTATAAAGACGGGTTTAATAAATTTTTTGATGCTAATAATCCCTCTAATTTAAAAGCACCTGTTCTCCACACTCCCACAGTCTTAAATATAGCTTTAGATTCAGAAAAGTTATTGGCATTATGTGGGGAAAAACTTAAAGCTGCTGGTGGCGATATTGCCGACGAAACCGAGTTTTTACAAGTTGATATTAGTGTGGCACAAGTGAGTATTAATGTCAAGCATTTGCCCACGGGTAATCAAAGACAAATTACTGGACGTTTATTAATAGATGCTATGGGAACTGCTTCACCCATTGCTTGGCAATTAAATGGTGGTAGAGCCTTTGATAGTGTGTGTCCCACTGTGGGAGCAGTAATTGAAAAAGGTTTTGCACCTGGAGTGTGGGACTCTGAATATGGCGATGTTCTTTATAGTCATGGGGACATTTCTAGGGGCAGACAATTAATTTGGGAGTTATTTCCTGGAGTTGAGAAAGAACTGACAATTTATCTATTTCACTATCATGAAGTAAATGCCAAAAATCCCGGTTCTTTGTTGGAAATGTATGAGGACTTTTTCACAATTTTACCAGAATATCGGCGTTGTGATTTAGATAAATTAGTTTGGAAAAAACCCACCTTTGGCTATATACCAGGACATTTTAGTATCAGTGGTAGCGATCGCAAAATTGCTGTAGATAGATTAATTTCTATTGGTGATGCTGCTTCTCTTCAATCTCCTCTAGTGTTTACTGGTTTTGGTTCTTTGGTTCGTAATTTAGAACGGTTAACCACTTTATTAAATATCGCTCTCAAGTATGATTTATTGAGTTCTGATTACTTAAATAAAATTCGTGCTTATCAAAGTAATGTCGCTGTAATGTGGCTATTTTCTAAGGGAATGATGGTTCCTACTGGGAAATTTATCCCCCCTCCACTGATCAATTCTATGCTCAATACTTTCTTTGGATTATTAGTAGATGAAACCCCAGAAGTGACAGATAATTTCATTAAAGATCGCTGTGATTGGTTTACTTTTAACCGTCTAGCATTGAAAGCAGCAAGCAAAAATCCACCATTACTATTCTGGATTTGGCAACTAGCAGGTTGGCGAGATTTATTGCGTTGGCTTGGCAATTATTTCAACTTTGCCCGTCATGCTTTAATTAGTGTTATTTTGGGAGCATGGTTACCACAGTTTTTAAAATCTAGTCAGTCTTGGTTAGAAACTCGTTTTCCGGGATTATGGTTGCAATTGTTAGTTATTAACTATGCAATTGCCATCGGTAAACCACGATTACCTCCAGCATTACACTAGTTTTAGCTATTATCAAATAATTGGGGATTTTGGAGTCCTCACACTCCTACAGCAGATTCCATTGCTATGAGGTACAAATTTTAATAATAAAACTCTTGTGGGGTGGGCATCTTGCCCGCCCGTGGTGTACCTCACTCAAACTGAACTTGCTGTATCTTCTATATACAGCACTTACCAATGTTATGAGGTACAAGATCACCCCACCCCACAAGAGTTTTATTA
>JBJUHT010000185.1:0-11933 GCA_046070105.1 Dolichospermum sp. | reverse complement strand
ACAACTAACCACTAACAACTAACAACTAACCACTGACAACTGACAACTGACAACTAACAACTAACCACTGACCACTGACAACTAACCACTGACAACTATTTCCCCGTGAGTTTGACTAGTCCAATACCACCAAAGTATAGCCCTAAAACAGCACCTGCTAAAAGACTTTGGGTTAAAGGATCTGTAGAAGGTGTTAAAATCGCTCCTAAAACCACTGATACCATAATTACATAACGCCAGCCTTTTAACATGATTTGTGAAGAAACAATTCCCAAGGAAGCCAGCAATAATTGAATAACTGGAACCTGGAACGCTAGTCCTGTGGTGAATAATAATAACAGCACAAATTCAAAATATTTATCAATTGACCACAGCTGCTCTACAACATCAGCACCATAGTTAATAAAGAATTGCAAAGCAGCAGGAATGAGGGCGATATACGCAAATACTAATCCCCCTAGAAATAGCACGCTTGACCCTAACACTACGGGAATGACTAAACGACGTTCGCGTACTGTCAGTCCAGGCAGCACAAATTGGATGATTTGATAGAGAATAAAGGGTGTAGTTAAGATTAAACCACCATAAGCGGCAACTTTCATGGAGACAAAGAAAAATTCTCCCGGCGCTAATTGCAGAAATTTAACGCCGTGAGCAGGAACTTCTAGTAATTTTACTAGGGGTTTGACTCCGATAAAACAACCAATAATACCGAATACCACAACTATGAGGGAATAGAAAATTCTTTGTCGCAACTCCTCTAAGTGATCAAAAATTGACATTTCTACTTCCCCCGGTAATTCATCTAGGGGGTTAATAGCTGGTTCTCTCGATCCTTCTGGGTTGAAGTCCGGGGAATTTATAGTATCTACGTCTTGTGAAGAGGTCATGAGTAAGAAATGAAAGGAAACATTTGTGAGGCAATATTCGTTAACTATTTTGACACTCTTATTAGGAATAGGCTCAAAAACTCTTGAAGTTGTCGTTAACTCAGGAAAATTACTCTACGAGTTTTATTAATTTTTAGTAGCATTTGTATATTAATTCTTATTCTTTCATCTTTAAATATCTAAAAATAGAGTATTAATTATTACAAATATTGTTTATTTGCTGAATAAATTATTAATACTACATTAATCAGTATTAATTACAGAGAAAATATTATTTGTGAATTTATTTAATGGCTGTATAGCTTATTTTAAGTAGGTATTTAATGCTTAAATGTGTTTAAGCTTAAAAGGCAAGAAAAATCAAAGAGTATATTTTTTACAGTATTTTATATGTTGACGTAGAATATTCATATTTGTTTCTTGTAAAAAAAACTTTTTTAATCCGGATTTTCCTCATCAGATTTGCATAAGTAGAAAGAACGTTATCTTGTGGCTAAATTCACTCTACCGGGGGGTAAGAGTAAATTTAGCAATTACGGATCTGATTTTGATCTCTAAATGAATCAAAACCACGACTTGTAAATCTCAATAGCGGAGAAATCAAAGATATAGCAGGGATAAAACCCAGTCACTATATTGACTCCCTTGAAAAAACAGGAATAGACTAATGCACTTGAAAACTGCACCGTTTCTAGTAAAAAGACACTAGATACAGAGTCTTTTTGTCCATTTTGAGAACTAATAGTTTATATCCGTGTTTTAACGCTAATGATAACGTTGCTGATTACACAATTATCAACGGTAATTCCATCTCTATATGAAAAATATAATTGGTTTGGGACTAGTGGTATTGTCAGTCTATTTATACAATACCAATGCTTGTTTTGCAGGTAACAAGCTATTTTCGGAAAATACTCAGATAGCTGAAATTGATAGTCAATTACAAGTACCATCTGACAGAAGTGAACAGACAGGAGATTGTATTCGTAAAGGCCTATGTAAAGACTAAGAGGATGTTTTCAGAGGGTATTGACAGAGGTAAAATATAATACATTAATGATTACCAAGGGTTAATTAACAACTATGGGTGGGTAAGACAAAATTAAGGTTTTGAAACCCATACAGATAATTTGTGTACAAGATTATCAGTAAATTCTAGTGAACATGAGTGTATTAGACTCTGAAAAATATCTTGACAAGAAAAAATAAGCGATAAGACTACCTAATTTTTAGGTCTTATCGCTAAATCAGGTTTTGGTATGGTAAAGTATTACCTTATGTGATAGACATTAATCAGTTAGGCGTGTCATTTTTGATAAATATTAATTTTAATACGAGTAAATAATTTGTTAATGATTCTATCTTCTTCTTGATCTGCGAATGTAGAATCCGCTATGAAATTATTTGTATTTATATACCTGATTATTGCGGATAAGTCTGATTTTCCACTGTAAAAAGAAAATGAAAGGTAGTGTCATCACCGTTACAGTGTGAACTGGATTTTTATGCTTCTTAATTTAGAAAGATTTTATCAAGCTTGTAATCCTTCTCGTCCTTTAATGATTGAGAATTTAGACGATCAGAGCTATTATATTGATTTTGCTTCAGTGCGTGGGGGTAAGATCATTGAGGCTTTGCTGCGGACTATTACTAGAATTTCTCCCAATACACCAACTTGTCAACTATTTACTGGACATTTGGGTTGTGGGAAATCTACGGAACTGTTAAGGCTGAAAGCAGAATTAGAAGCGCAAAATTTCCATGTAGTCTATTTTGAGTCCACCCATGTTTTAGAGATGGTGGATATAGACATTACGGATATTCTTTTAGCTATAGCTGGTTTGGTTAGTAAAAGCATGGAAGCAATGAAACTTCGTGTTCAACCTACATACTTTACGAAATTGTTTAGTGAAGTAGTAAATTTTTTGCAAACACCGATAGAATTGGGTATAGAAGCCGAATTATCTGTAGGTATTGGGAAAATTACAGCCAAAACCAAAGAAAGTCCACACTTACGCAGACGATTAAGAGACTATCTAGAACCACGGACAGAAAATATTCTCCAATCAATTAATACAGAACTCATAGATCAGGCCAACATAGAGCTAAAAGCTAAGGGTAAAAAAGGATTAGTAGTCATTGTTGATAACTTAGATAGAGTAGCCATCCGGCCATTACCTTCTGGGCGATCGCTACCCGAATACTTATTTATTGATCGAGGGGACCAATTACGAAAACTGAATTGCCATATAGTATATACTATACCTTTAGCACTAACATTTTCCAACGACAGCGCCCAACTACAACATCGTTTAGGGGGGGGACTAGCACCAAAAATATTACCAATGATCCCAGTGCGTCAACGTTCTGGGGAAATTAACATTTCTGGATTAGAACTAATGCGACAAATGGTATTAGCAAGAGCATTTCCTCACAATTCACCCCTAGAACGCCTGAATTTAATTACCCAATTATTTGACAATAGTGATAGTCTAGATAGACTATGCTTGATTAGTGGTGGTCATGTCCGCGATCTGTTAGGATTATTATTTGATTGTTTACGAGAACAGGACCCACCTTTTGACAGAGATTGTGTAGAATTAGTAATCCGAAGACAAAGAGATTATCGTGCTAATGCTATTGATATGAATGAGAGTGAATTAATATTTCAGGTAATCAAAGAACAACGAGTGAAAGGAGATATAGAGTACGATCTTTTATTACGTAGTTTATTTGTCTTTGAGTATCGTGATCACCAGGGAGTTTGGTTTGCAATTAACCCAGTTTTAGCAGAAACCGAAAAATTTCAATCATGGTTAAAAAACAGCAAGCAGATGATATAATCGCTGCAAATAAACAGTCATTACGTAGTTTAGATAGAGCTATTACCTTTTCTAAAAATCAGTTTTCAGTTATCTTGTTGTGCTGTAACTATAAATTTTTGCATGAGTTAATCCGACAACAACTAGTAGAAATTGGTTGGGGAAGTGACAAACTCCAAACTATCACTTTAGATCAAAAAACCACAAGTTTATATACCACTATTCAAGCACAAATCAGTTTACCCCAACCTACTGGATTAATGATTGTCGGATTTGAATTGGTTGATGAAATAGACGATCTTTTGTGTTCTATTAATCAGGTGCGAGATGAATTTCGCAAGTCCTATCAAATGCCTATGATTTTTTGGGTAAATGAGCAAATTTTAGCTAGAATTTGGCAGTTAGCACCTGATTTTGCCAGTTGGGCAGCCACCCCAATTAGATTTGAAATGAATCCCCAAAAGTTGCTAGAACTTTTGCAACAAGAAACAGAAAATTTGTTTACTGAAATTTTGGTAGGTGACTGTAATCATAGTAATTATTTCAGGTTAGAAAAAATATGGACAAATAATCAAATTCATTATGCAATTTTTCAATTAGAAAAATGGGGTATAGAAATAGAACCAGAATTAAAATCCAGTTTGGATTTTGTTTTTGGTATAGATGATTATATCAATAATCGCATATATTCTGCTTTAAATAATTTCCAAAAAAGTTTACATTTTTGGGAACAACAGGAAAATTTATTTACTCAAGAAAAAAACACAGAACTTGACTATAAATATTCTTTAAAAATAGCAATTCTATCATTGCATATTGGACTATGCTTTTATCGTCTCGCTAAACAAAATAAAAGATCAAGTAAGTGTAATTTACAATCAGCTAAAATAAATTTTTTGCAATCCTTTCAGATATTAGAAGTTACTGGACATAGAAAATTAGTATCTGAATTTATTAGGCAATTAGCAGAAATTTTATATATTTTAGAAGAATGGACAGAATTACAGGTTATTGCTGAAAAATCTGTAGAATTACATCGAATATATGGTCAAAAAATTCAATTAGCTTGTGATTATAGTATTTTAGCACATATAGCTTTACATAATTCAAATTGGATGCAGGCTAGTGTTTTAGCATATACATCATTAATATACCTAGAGGAAGCAAAGAAAAAAGAGGAATTAAATCATTATTTATTACCTCTATTATTAGAACAAATTTATATGTTAACTTTAGCCGAAGCACTTAATCATCTGGGAAAAATAACGGTAGCAGCAGAATATATAGATCAAGCATCTCATCAATTATCATTAGCTTTAGAAAGTAGTGAATATCAATATGATATATATCGTTATATTAACTTATTAGATATTTTGAAATCCCTATACTTTCAAGCGGGTTGCTATTTTCAGTCTCATATTATTAAACAAAAACTTAATTCTCTAGATCAACAGTATGGTTTTTTGCCATTTATCGGTGCTGGATGTTTAAAACCACAGAGAATAGTCACCAACCCCGCTTTAATATCTAAGTTGGGAAATAGTGCTATAGCTTTAGAAATTATTGCTTCAGGTAGAGAATATGATATTAATAACTTAATTGGTAGAATTAGTCGTGCTGACCAAAAATTGATAATTATCCATGGACAATCAGGTGTAGGTAAAAGTTCTCTAGTTGCTGCGGGTTTAGTTCCCGCATTGCAAAACCGCAGTGTAGGTGATCAAATTGCTGTACCAATTGTTATAAAACAATATAGAAATTGGCTAAATGAATTAGGGATATCTTTAAATAAAGCCATGTTGAAAATGGCGAATCAATCAGCTATAGAAATAGAATCTCCAGTTGATATTCATTCAGAGATAAATATTGAGATCATTTATCAACAACTACGTAAAAATGCAGATAATCATTTAATTACGGTTTTAATATTTGACCAATTAGAAGAATTTTTCTTTGGTGATCTAGATAGTTATAAAAAACAGGAATTTGATAAATTTATTAGTAATTGTTTAACTATATCTTTTGTAAAGGTTATTTTAATCCTGCGCGAAGATTATTTACACTGTCTGCTAAATTTTAAATATCTTTCATCAATAGAAACAATTAAAGATAATATTCTAGACAGTAAATTTCGTTATCAACTTAATAATTTTTCTGTTGAAAATGCTAAACAACTTCTTGAAAAGCTCACGGAACGTTCTCAGAAATTACATCAACAATCACAACTCAAATTAGAACCGGCCTTAATTGATGTTTTACTGACTGATTTGTGTTCAGATGTTGGTGAGGTTCGCCCCATAGAATTGCAATTAGTGGGCGCACAATTACAAGATAAATGTATAACTACACTGGCACAATATCAACCCTATCGCCCAAAGAAGTTAATTCAGGAATATATCCAAGAATTAATTCAAGAATGTGGACAAGAAAATGAACGGTCTGCTCTACTAGTTTTATATTTATTAACCGACGAAAATCACAAAAGACCCTTTAAAACCCATGCAGAATTAAAAGCAGAATTGTCAGAATTAGAAGATCCAAGTAATTTGGAGCTAATTTTAAGTATTTTGGTTAATTCAGGATTGGTTGTTATCTTTCATAATTCTCCCAAGCAATATCAATTAATTCATGATTACCTAGTAGACCTAATTCGTCATTTAGAACAACAGGAATTTGGACTACAAACACAAATTAATCAATTGCGAGATAAGCTAAAAAATAGCTATCAAGAAGTTGAACGGCTCAGAAGTGAATTAAGCAAGACAGAAGAGAAGGTTATTTTAGTAGAGACTGAAGATCAACAGGGAGATAATTTACTTAGAGAAATAAGAGAATTACGTCAGCGAGAGGAAGAAACTCAAAGAAAAATTGAGAGTTTAAGAAATGAACTAAGAGAAAAAGATTTAATGGAAAAATTAGTAGAAAGTCAGAAAAAACAACATGGAAATACAATGAGATTAAATATTGCTTTAAAAATTGCTTTAACAGCTTCTATTATTGCTATTTTTAGCTTGGCTGGTTCTATAATTACTTCCAAGAATAGTGAAATACAAACCTTGAGTGCATCTAGTGAAACCTTATTTGCTGCTCACAAAGGTATTAATGCTCTCCAGGAAAGTTTAAAAGCGGGTCAAGCATTAAAAAAAACTTTATGGGTAGATGCTTCTACTAGAGAAAAAGCACTAACCGCAATGTACCAAGCAATTTATGGAGTCAAAGAACGCAACCGCTTAGAAGGTCATTTATCGGCGGTGAAAATGGTATCATTTAGCAATGATAAATCCTTAATAGCTTCCGCTAGTGCGGATACAACAATTAATCTTTGGAGTCCTTGCGGTCTGTTATTAAAAACTTTATCGGGTCATGAATCTGTAGTCAATAGTGTTAATTTTAGTCCTGATAGTCAAATGTTAGTTTCTACTAGTCAAGACAAGACAATTAAATTGTGGAGTCGTAACGGTGAGTTACTAAAAATTTTATTAGGTCATAGTGCTGTGGTTAATAGTGCTAGTTTTAGTCCTGATGGTGAAATTATCGCATCTGCAAGTACAGATAAAACAATAAAATTGTGGAGTCGAGAAGGTAAACTAATCAAAACTTTACTAGGTCATCAAGATGCTGTTTTAGCTGTAGCTTGGTCTAGTGATGGTAAAATTTTGGCTTCTAGCAGTAGTGATAAAACAATAAAATTGTGGAATCGAAATGGTAAACTAATTAAAACTTTACCAGCCCATGAAGATGCTGTTGTCGCCATAGCTTGGTCTAATGATGGTCAAATTCTCGCTTCTGGGAGTTTAGATAAAAAAATCAAATTATGGAATCGAGAAGGTAAATTACTAAAAACTCTGGTTGGACACAGCGGTGGTGTTATCGCTGTCAATTTTAGTCGTGATGGTCATACTCTAGCATCTGCTAGTATGGACGAAACAATTAAACTTTGGCATCTGAATGGTAATTTATTAGGAACACTGCGAGGACATAATAATTGGGTAAATAGTGTCAATTTCAGTCCTGACGGCCGAAGTTTAGCCTCTGCTGGTAAGGATGAAACTATTATTTTATGGCATTGGGATAGTTTAATTTTAGGTAATACCCAAGAAAATAATGATTGGATAACAAGTATTAGTTTTACTCCTGATAGTAGTATTGTTGCAGGTGCTAGTCGAGACAAAACTATAAAATTGTGGAATCGAGATGGTAAATTATTAAAAACTTTGGTTGGTCATGATGATCAAATTTGGGGTGTGGCCTGGTCTAATGATGGTCAAATTCTCGCTTCTGGAAGTAAGGACAAAACTATAAAATTGTGGAATCGAGATGGTAAATTATTAAAAACTTTGATTGGTCATGATGATGCGGTTTTAGCTGTAGCCTGGTCTAATGATGGTCAAATTCTCGCTTCTGGAAGTAAGGACAAAACTATAAAATTGTGGAATCGAGATGGTAAATTATTAAGAACTTTGATTGGCCATACTCGTGCTATTAACTGGGTTAGTTTTAGTCCGAATGGTCAATTATTAGCTTCTGCTAGTGATGATAAGTTGGTTAAAATCTGGACAAATGAGGGCGAAATTATCAAAAGTTTAATAGGCCATACTCGCGGGGTTAATGGTGTAGCATGGTCACCTCATGGTGATGTTTTAGCTTCGGTTAGTCTTGATGGTATGGTTAATATTTGGGATCAAAATGGTAAATTAATTAAAACACTAACGGGATCTTCTGGTGATGGTTTTATTGGTGTTAATTTTAGTCCAGATGGTAAAACTTTAGCAGTAAACAGTAATCGTCAGGTTAAGTTGTGGAATAGACAAGGTGTTTTACTGATGTCTTTAAAAGGTAGTGATGAAGAGTTAACTGGTGTTAGTTTTAGTCCAGATGGTAAAATTTTAGCTGCTGGTAGTAGTCAAGGTAGGATAATTCTCAGGAAATTGTCAGATATTACATTAGAAAGTTTATTGAGAAGTAATTGCGATATATTAAATGATTATTTACTATATAATCCGAATATGATTAGAAGACGTAATGCTGATGGTGATCAAATTTATCGTAAGTGCAAGCAATAATAATTACTAACAATTCAAAACTGGGAAATGACTATGGAAATTACTTTTTTACCAGATGATGTTACTGTTAATGCTCAAGTGGGAGAACCTTTATTAGATGTAGCCGAACGTGCTGGAGTATCAATTCCTACAGGTTGTCTCATGGGTACTTGTCACGCTTGTACTGTAGAATTGGATGATGGTGGGGAAATTGTTCGGGCTTGTATTACCGCAGTTCCACCTGGAAAAGATAAATTAAATATACATCTTTTTATTGATCCAAGTTGGTGATCAATTAGATTTTTAGTAAAAATTACAGCCTATTACCATCAGTGTGAGGTACAATTTTGGCGGGTAAGATGCCCGTACCACAATATTTTTATTATTACAGCGATTTTCGGGTAAATGAACCACATTTTATATCTCACGCAAAGGCGCAAAGACGCAAAGGAAGAAAGGAATAGAAAAATTAGCGTGTGGTACAAATACATGAAAACTGCTGTAAATATGGGTGACTATAAACCGTTATAGGGACAATTCATGAATTGTCTCTACCACCTTGACGAGGGATGTTTAATTATGCAATTCTGATTTTATGGTTTCTGTCAACTATCTTGAGATAGTTGGATAAATAGAAATTAGTGTTTAACTATGATAATCTGATTAAATCGGATAGAAAGTGATGTTTAAGCTTTATTATATAATATGCAGCGATCTACCTCTCAGAATTACCAAAATTACCAAGATTTTATTCGACAGTTGATAACTTTATTGGCTATTGTTGGTTCTTTTTTGGTGAATATAGCATTAAATATTTTTCCTCCCTATGGACTTTCCTTAGATGCAGTTTATGAGAAATTTTACAAAGGTGTACTAATTATCCCGGCTAATTATGCTTTTGGGATATGGGGACTAATTTATTTAGGATTATTCACTTTAGCAATTTATCAGTTTCTCCCCTACAAAAGAAAAGATGAAGACTTACGAAAGACAGGATATTTATTAGTTATTGCTTGTATTTTTCAAAGTATTTGGTTGTATTTATTTCTATCTAGATTTTTTATCTTGTCTGTGGTGGCCATGTTCGGTACTTTAGTACCACTAATGGTTATTTATCATCTTTTGCGTATTAGCAGAAAACGAATATCTGGGAGAAAAAAGTTATTTTTACATATTCCTGTGAGTATTTATCTGAGTTGGACTAGTTTTGCAACTATGGTAAATGTCGCTTGTGTACTGTATTTTTATGGTTGGAATGGTTGGGGACTTAATCATCAAATATGGGCTATAATCATGCTGATTTTAGCTGCAACAATTGCGACTTTAATTATAATTAAGTGCGATGATATTATTTATGTTTATGTGACATTTTGGATATTAATAGCGATCGCCATTAAACATAGTAATATTGATTTAGTGCGGAATTTAGGGATATTTTTGCCGATGATTTGTCTCCTAGTAGCATTAATTAAACGTTCCCGTGATTAAATAAAAATGATCAACGCAGATAGAGGCCAAAATCAAAAATTACCCTGATCAAATTCTGACTCTTTGCACTTTTGCGTTAGGTAAATGTCGTGATTGATTTTATTCTGTTTTTGATCCATCTTTTAAATGATTAAACTTAATAATTATATGTTGTTTCGCGCAAAGATGCAAAGGAGCAAAGGCGCAAAGTGAAAAGGAATTAGCTATGGATTTATCATTTAAAGACATCAAATTCATGATTGAAGCTGTTGATAATTTGATGGTCAAATACCAAGAAAGAATCAATCAAATTGAAGACTCGGATGAATATGAAGATGAAGTTTCTGATCTAGGGAATGATATAATGTTTTTATCATCACTTCGTAAAAAAATAGATGATAGTTTAAACGATAGTCTGAATCCGAAAGTAGATGCTAACGCTTTAACAAAATATGTCAGCAAGAGGAGAAAAGATATATGGAAAATCACAAAAATACCCACCCCAAAAACCCCAAAATCAATAAAACAATCATCAACCAATCTCCCCAACGTACATATAAAGTCTGAGTTTGACGAGGATAAATAGTTTCTGCGTGGGTTTCGTAGGTATTATATCCTGATTTCCATAAAGTTTCACCATGAGGATTAATAAATGCAGAATAGCCGGTATTTGTTGCCCTTACAGCCCATCTATCAGTTTCAATTGCCCGCATGATATCCTGGGCATGGTGTTGATTTGCCATTGCTGGCGTATAATGAGCATCATTAGAAGAACTGAGGATAAATTTCCCACCCATAGCAGCTTGATAACGGAAATTTTCTGCAAAAGCAGATTCATAACAAATACCAATAATGACTTTACCAAAAGGAGTATCAAAAATTTGATTAACTTGACCCGGAACTTGATGTGCTTCTAGTGGTGATAAACGTTGAATAATTGCCCCTAAAATATTTTCAAAAGGAATATATTCTCCCAATGGTACAAGTTTAGATTTATCGTAACGGCTAGTAATTTCTCCATTATTAATAACTGTAAATAAACTATTTGTATAACTACTTCCTCTTTCACCAAATGCACCTATCCAAGCTATAACACCCCGTTCTCGAATAGCAGCTAACAGAGGAGTTTGGGGTAAATTACGGGCAAAAATAGGTATAGAAGCTTCTGGAGTAAGGACGGCTTGGACACCTTGATTAGTTAAACTTAAATATCCTTGAGTGTAAGCTGTCATAGCCTGACGCAAACCTTGAGGAAGAACTTTAATTTTATTAGGAATATTACCTTGAATAATGCCAATTTTTAAAGCTGTATTTGGGGTAAAATTCAGGGGGTTGCTATAGAGAATAAAGCCAAGAAAATGGGCAATAATAAGCAGTAAAAAAGCCAAATAAAGGCTAGTTCCTTGTACCTTCGCGCCTTCGCGCCTTTGCGTGAGATATTCAGCAATAAAGCCATTAAAAGCGACAATTACCGCAGTGACAGTATTCGGTCCTGAAAGTTGTCCTAAATGGAGAATTACGAGATTGTATGGTGATTGAGTGTAAGCTAGAGAACTCCACCATAAGGGTCCGGCACTCCAAAGACTTTCTAAACTGCACCAAAGGGTTGTACCAATGAGGACACGCAAATAAGGATTTCTCCTGTCTAGACGCGCCATTAAAGCCGCCCAAACAGAGACGAAAATTCCCCCCCAGAGGCTGATAAATGCCCA
>JBJUHT010000184.1:0-20637 GCA_046070105.1 Dolichospermum sp. | reverse complement strand
TTGGGCGATTAGAAATCACATCTACACAGACAAAACCTGCCTACGCAGGTTTCAAATTCTTAATTTTTCGTTAGTCCACGCAGGTGGACTTTGCTTGTGTAGTAGAGAATTTATTCGCCGAAAACTTTTAAGACAACCTCTTAGACATTTTTCCTAACTAGCAACTTACGGTAATTCAGTTATGCTGTGATCTTGATATTTCAAATATTTTCTAGTCGGGTGGGTATTACCCACCTCACGACAACTAATTAGCAATTTCGGCCATTTCAATTACCCGTCCCTCATAATCCTTCACTAAAAAGTTTAAAGGCTTTTGATTACGAATTTTGAATTTTAAACCCCGCACCTCTACTCGCATTAAAATTAGTTCTAGAC
The DNA here is from genome assembly GCA_046070105.1 of Dolichospermum sp. Taxonomy (GTDB): domain Bacteria; phylum Cyanobacteriota; class Cyanobacteriia; order Cyanobacteriales; family Nostocaceae; genus Dolichospermum. The sequence continues at coordinate 20,262 of JBJUHT010000184.1, read as the reverse complement.
ACTCATGATCAAAACAAAGATGACGCTGTTGATCTTTTGTTCCTAAACTAGCACCTGTGATAATATGTAATTGGGTATTCTTTTTGAGTTGATACCACAGCCCGTCCTGTCCATGACTCATGCTACTGTTAGACCAACTAGGACTAGCAGACATATATAGGGGGTCAATGCCTGTTGCACCAATGGTTTGCTCATAATTGTAATAATAGTGCAAAGGTACTTCCGCTACGGGCAAATCTAATAATCCTGCATACAACTGTCGGGCAATTTCTAAATCTGATACCATAACAGTATAAACTTTAGGAGCACTACTCAAAAACATCCACATGGCACCAGCGTAAGCCGCCAGCAGCATAATCATTATCCCTTGGGTGGAAAATAAGCTATCCAAGGGCAGGGAAGGCAAGAATGACCCTAAAGTGAGTGGACTTAGCAGGAACATTATGGAACTAGCTTCTATAACCATGAACAAACAGTATCAAAATATTTGTATAAGGCAGCCGCTTTTAATAGCGTCTATTTAGACTAACATTAAGTCCTTGTTTTTAGTTTATCAATAATCTAGTAGTCTGATCTGAGTCTATTTCACTGATTTGCAAATATTATTCAGCAGCCTTTAACTATTCCCTAGTATATTTTAACAGTTATCTAATCTACAGATTGTGCAAATTCCCTACTTTCCTCACATTAATCACCCATTGGTAAAGTCACTATTTGATCACAGTGATCAAGAATTATTGACTCTGTTTCAAGAATATCCAGATTCCGGTAAATATTTTACAATGATTTTTTGCCGTTATAGCTCAATACTATACACTTTAAGTTGGTATTCGGTGCGATGGCCTGTAGAAGCTGATTATTTATTCGCTCTGATCTGGCGACATATATTTTATCAATTAGGTAAACTAAATTTAAGCTCACAAGATGGTTTAACCCTACAAAATTGGTTAGTTAACATGACTGGTTTCTATATTAACAAGATTGAACTACCACTAACAGAAACTATTCATTATTCGCTTCAGAATACTTCACCACCACTATGGTGTTATGTAGAACAAGCATTAGATCAACTTCCACCCAAATTACGTTTCGTGATCTTAATGTCACACAGATTCCACTGGAGTGAAACTGAAATTACTGCTTATTTACAAACTGAAGGGGAAGAAATTTCCCTGAGTGAAGTTACCAAGTATCTAGAAGAAAGTTATCAAATGCTAGAAGCTAAATTACCTGCTGATATTCGGGCTATTTATTTAAACAATAATTGATTTTTTGTGATATTATAGTATTACTATAATTAACAGCAGTATTGGGTTAGATGATAACTAATCATAAATCAGATGATTATCATCAGGATTTGTTTATAAAATCGCGCTAATTTCTGTTCATCAACTCTTTTAATTATGATCTTTTACATAGAAATTCCCTTAATTGGCAAAAAAATTAAATATCCATGGCGCTGGGTGAGTGGTTTAATTGTTAGTGGTGTTTTAATGACAGGAACAATAGCCACTATCAAAACCATCCAAAAAGAGAATAAACCACCAGATATAACTAAATTGACTGTGCCAGTGGCGGCCAAAGACATAACTGTTCGTATTACTGCTAGTGGTAAAATCCAACCAATTCAAAGCGTGAATATTAGTCCTAAAAGTTCTGGACTATTGGCAGATTTAAATGTTGAACAGGGAGACAAAATCAAAAAAGGAGAAATAATTGCTCGCATGGATAATTCCGAAATTAAAATGCGAATTATCCAATACAAAGCTAATTTAGCACAAGCAAAAGCGCAATTAGCAGAAAGCCTAGCGGGAAGTCGTACCGAAGAAATTGCCCAAGCCAAAGCCCGTGTAGCCCAAGCACAGGCTCAATTAGCAATTATCCGAGAGGGGAATCGTTTACAGGAAATTCAACAGGCACAGGCTCAAGTAGAATCAGCCAAAGCTGCTTTGGAACTAACAAAATCACGGTTGAAACGTTATCAGGATCTAGCAAAAAATGGGGCAATTTCTGAAGATAGTTTAGAACAATATATCAGTGAAAACAGAAAAGCCAAAGCCAATTTAGAAGAAACACAAAAACGATTATCTCTACTGAAAATTGGCAACCGTAACCAAGATATTCAAAAACAACAAGCAATAGTTAATCAAGAAAGGGAGGCTTTAAAAAAGCTAGAAAATGGTAATCGTCCTGAAGAAATTGCCAGGTTAAAAGCACTAGTAGCTAGTGCAGAGGCTCAATTAAAACAACAACAAGTACAATTAGAAGATACCATTATCCGCGCTCCTTTTAGCGGTATTATTACTCAAAGATACGCCACAGTGGGAGCTTTTGTTAGCCCTGCTGTTTCTGCTTCCAGTAATGCTTCTGCCACCTCAACTTCTATAGTAGCTTTAGCTAAAGGATTAGAAGTTTTAGTAAATGTTCCTGAAGTGGATATTCCTCAAATTAAACAAGGCCAAAAAGTAGAAATTACTGTTGACGCTTATCCCGATGAAATTTTTGACGGAAAAGTGCGTTTGATTGCTCCTGAAGCGGTAGTTGAGCAAAATGTTACGTCTTTTCAGGTGCGGGTTACTATTAATAAAGGGGCGGAAAAATTGCGTTCAGGAATGAATGTGAGTGAGGTGACATTTATTGGTAAAAATATCCAAAATGCTCTGTTAATTCCCCAAGAGTTAATTGTTACTCGTCAGGGAAAAACTGGAGTGTGGTTATTAGGTGCAAAAAATCAACCTGAATTTAGTTTAGTTAAAATTGGTGCGAATATTGATCAGGAAGTTCAAGTTTTAGATGGTCTTAAAGCTGGAGATAGGATATTTGTTGATCTACCTAAAACCAAAGAAAAAGGGAACACAGAACAGGGTAAAGAGAATAAAAATTAAACATTGAAAATTAAGAATTAAACACAAAATATGGACATTTTAGAAAGTGTGAAAATGGCGACTACTACCTTATTAGCTAATAAGTTGCGAAGTGGTTTAACCATGTTGGGGATTATTATTGGTAATGCTTCAGTTATTGCTATGATTGGGATTGGAGAAGGAGCAAAAATATTTACAAATAAACAATTTCAGTCATTGGGACCGAATACTTTATTTGTTATTCCCGGTAGTCCAGGAACTCGGAGTAGGGTGACAGGAGTACCCAGAACTTTAGTTTTACAAGATGCTAAAGCAATAGCTAAACAAGTCCGCGCAGTTAAAGAAGTTGCTCCAGAAATTAATAACCGTATGACAATTACTTATCGTAATCGAAATACAACAAGTACAGTAATTGGTACTACCCCTAATTATCCCACAGTTCGTAGTTTAGAAATTAAAGAAGGTAGGTTCTTTGATGAATTTGATATTAAACGGAGTAAAAGAGTAGCAATATTAGGTCCAGATTTATCTAATAAACTATTTGATAATCAAAATCCTCTGGGTCAAAAAATCCGCATTCAAAATACTACTTTTGATGTCATTGGTTTAACAGTTGCTAAAGGTTCTTCCTTTGGGAGTAACAATGATGATACTGTTTATATTCCTATTAATACCATGTTTAGTCGTTTAGTTGGTAGAACGTCTCCTTTTGGTATTAATGTTGCTATGATTTCTGTATCAGCAAAGGATGAAAATAGTATATCAGCAGCAGAATTTCAAATGACAAATTTACTGCGTAGACGACACAAAATTATCCGCGAAGATGATTTTACCATTCAAACCCAAAAGAACCTCTTAGAAATCAGTAATTCAATTACCGGAGGACTGACAATAATGTTAGCTGCAATAGCTAGTATTTCCTTATTTGTGGGTGGTATTGGGATTATGAATATTATGTTAGTTTCTGTAACTGAACGTACTCAAGAAATTGGACTGCGGAAAGCTATCGGTGCAACGCAACAGGACATCCTTCTGCAATTTATGATTGAAGCTGTGATATTATCAGTAACTGGTGGTTTAATCGGCATTATTTTAGGGGGTGGTAGCATCATTTTAGTGGGAATATTTACCCCTTTTGAATCTACAATTTCCCCCGTATCAGTGATTTTGACTGCGGGTATTTCTGGTGCAATTGGTTTATTCTTCGGTATAGTTCCGGCTCGTCGCGCCGCTCAACTTGATCCCATGGTAGCACTAAGAACGGCGTAAAAATATAGTAATTACTAACATGATGAAGTACAAATATTAATCATAAAATTTTGGGATCATTGGTTAGGAAATATGTAAAAATTTTTTAGCAATCTTGAGTAAACTCTAGAGGACAATAACAAATTATATGAGGATAAATGTTTATGACTAATACTCTGAATTTTAATGATAGAAATTTTCACCAAACTGCACCAGAATCAGCAATTATTTGTTTAGAAAATATTTTTAAAGTTTATGGAATTGGCGATATAGAAGTTAAAGCACTGAATCAGGTGAATTTGGTCATTAAAAAGGGTGAATATTGTGCGATTATGGGTCCTTCTGGTTCGGGGAAATCCACTGCTATGAATATTATCGGTTGTTTAGATCGTCCTAGCCAGGGAAGTTATTATTTAGATAATTTGAATGTGGCGCAAATGAATGATAGAGAATTAGCCCATATTCGTAATCAAAAACTAGGGTTTGTATTTCAGCAATTCCATTTATTAAACCAATTAACAGCCTTAGAAAATGTCATGCTACCAATGATATATGCTGGTGTTAAACCTGGGGAAAGAAAACAAAGAGCAACAGAAGCATTAGTCAAGGTTGGTTTAGAAAAACGTCTCCATAATAAACCTACCCAATTATCAGGGGGGCAACAACAAAGGGTAGCGATCGCTCGCGCTATTGTCAACCGTCCCGTTGTTCTCTTGGCTGACGAACCCACCGGCGCACTTGATTCTCATACGACTCAAGAAGTATTAGATTTATTTAGCGAACTTAATAGTAGTGGGATTACTGTTGTTATTGTCACCCATGAATCAGAAGTTGCGCGTCAAACTAAGCGCATTGTTTGGTTTCGTGATGGTGAAGTTGTTCATTCTCATCTTACTCCCAATGAATTACATCAAGTTGTTATATCTTAATATAAGTAGGTGAACGGAAAAAAATCAACATAAGTAACGAAAAGTAAAGTTGTCCAAAACCTCTTTCCAGTTAAGAGTTTCCTTGTCATAATGATAATTTTTAACGCCAACCTACTTATCGTTCTGCTATTGTTGAATTGAGCTATGAAATTTTGTTGTATCTTTAAAATTATTACCTCTCAAATTCATCTGTCCCAAAATTTTGGGTCTGTGGTATTTGGAAAAATAAAAACTCTATTTTTTTCAAGAGTAAATGTTGCTGATGATATATGGACAATATTTCATATTTTCTGAAAATGAATAATATACCTGAATCTGTCGTCCAATGGGAAGAAGAATTAGATAGTGCTATTTTTACTTTTGATGATATTCAAGCGGAACTTAATTACAAACAAGCTAAAACCGCACTCAGGAATTTAGTCAATAATTTGGATCTTTCTCCTGGGGAAAAATTAGGTTTAGAAGCCGAAATTGACGATTTGGAAACTATGCTAGATAAATTAGAAAGTATGGTAATCCAAATTGCGGCTTTTGGTATGGTAGGACGTGGTAAATCTTCTCTTCTTAATGCTTTAGTTGGGGAAGAGGTCTTTATTACCGGTCCTTTACATGGTGTAACTCGTGATGCTCAAATGGTAAATTGGAGTATTAGTGAAGAACTTTTGGGAACTTTGAAAGCTACATTACCCAGCAATGGCCAATGTCAGGTAGAACTAATTGATACTCCTGGATTAGATGAAGTAGACGGTGAAACTCGCGCTGCTTTGGCTGAACAAATTGCTGAACAAGCTGATTTAATTCTGTTTGTAATTGCAGGAGATATGACTAAAATTGAACAACTAGCTTTATCTCAATTACGAGAAGTAGGTAAACCGATAATTTTGGTGTTTAATAAAGTTGATCAATATCCTGAAATTGACAGAATTACAATTTACGAAAAAATTCGAGATGATAGGGTACGAGAGTTACTTTCCCCAGCAGAAATTGTCATGGCTTCTGCTGCTCCATTGGTAAGAATTGCAGTACAAAATTCTGATGGTACTAGGAGTGTAAAATTACAAAAAGGTAAGTCCCAAGTTGAAGAACTAAAATTAAAAATTCTAGAAGTTCTCCACCGTGAAGGTAAGGCTTTAGTGGCTTTAAATACTATGCTTTATGCTGATCATGTCAATGATCAATTAATAGAACGAAAATTAATAATTAGGGAAGAAAATGCTAATCAGTTGATTTGGAAAGCAGTAATTACTAAAGCATTGGCTATAGCTCTGAATCCTGTGACAGTAGTTGATATATTAAGCACTGTTATTATAGATATTTCTTTAATTTTGGGTCTATCTAAACTTTATGGTATCCCTATGACAGAAAATGGTGCTATTAAATTATTGCAAAAAATTGCTGTGAGTATGGGTGGTATTGGAGCTAGTGAACTATTAGCAAATCTTGGTTTAAGTGGTTTAAAAACTTTGTTAGGAATTTCAACCGCAGCAACCGCAGGTATGACAGTTGGTCCCTATTTATCCATAGCTATTACACAAGCAGGAATAGCTGGTGTTTCTGCTTATGGTATTGGACAAGTTACTAAAGCTTATTTAGCAAATGGTGCAAATTGGGGACCAGATGGACCAAAAGCAGTAGTTAATCAAATTCTCTCAACTTTAAATGAAACTTCGATTTTAAACCGCATTAAAGATGAATTATTGACGAAAGTTAAACTGAGAAAAAAAATCTCAAATTAGGGGATGTTTTCAAAGTTCGCGGTGAATATACAGCAGTTTCCGTGATTATGAAGTACAGATATTAATGATAAAACCCTGGTGATACAGGCATATTGCTTGTCAATAGTGTATCTCATAACACAGAAAAAGTGCTGTAATTCTAACCCACATAGGTAGGTTTTGTCTGTGTCTAATTGCTATACAAACTTGTGTGGTGTCTCTCGTTCCCATGGAGACTAGGAACGAGATAAACAAGATAAATGCGATTAAGGATGAGGGGAATTTTGGAAAATGGCTTGGTTTTGAAACCAGTCCTTACCCACCTGGATACTAATATCTGAACCGAGATTACCAGTGCTTTCTACGCGCACTTCCCCAAATCCCAAGAGACTACGTAATGATTCTGCACTATTTTCGTCTCCTTGTTGGGCGACAATGTGAGTTACTTCTAAGGGTTGTCCCCAGGGTTTAGAGATAAAAATATTGGTATATCCGGCTTTTTCCAATGTTTTAATTAGGGGACGCAACTGTGAGCGATTCCTGCGGAGCGCTTCGCTATCACTACCTGTACTGTCTTGAATAGCTACACGCAATTTACTAGGATCACTGGACTGTAGTTCTGTTTTTGCTTCTAAATCGAAGTGCTGAGATACTAGTTTACCAATAGCTCGTCTATCTGGTACCCAGTAGCTGGCATCAAACTCACGATTTTCACTGAAACGCCCAGGTAACATTAACATTTGCATATTTGAGCGACTGGTTTTTGAGCCAAAACCCAGTAGTGCTACTAATTCTTCAATGGATAAGTTGGTATCAATATTTTCTTTAACAACACTGAGAATTTCGGGAATTTGCGTCAGAGTTTTCGGATTAAGAGTTTGTTCAATTAAAGAACGCAACACCATTTGCTGACGTTGAATGCGACCAATATCTCCCAATTCATCATGACGATAACGTAATAATTGTAACGCCTGTTCACCGTTAAGATGCTGTTGACCTGCCTTTAAATTAATATATAAATGCTGGGAATCATCTCGATATTTCATATCTTTGGGGACATAAACATTGACACCGCCCAAAGCTTCAATTAACTTACTAACTCCCAGGACATTAATACGCACATAGCGATCTACCCCGATGCCGCCCAAGAGATTACTAACGGTTTTCGCTGTTAAAGCCGGACCTCCCTCCACATTAGCGGTGTTAATTTTTTTGATACCACGGCCTTCAATTTCTGTGCGGGTATCTCTAGGAACAGAGAGCATGACTATCTTATTAGTTTCCGGATCAAATTTGATCAATAGCATGACATCAGCAAGACCGTCAAAAGAATTAATTTGGGGTAAATAACCGAGACTTTTGCTATCAACGGGGGGGTTTTGTACATCTGGGGGTAATACACTCATACCCATGAGGAGGATATTCACAGGACGAGTTAACTGAGAAAATTGTAACCCATGGCCAGAGATGCGATCGCTATCAAATACTGCCTCCTCTTGGGGGGTAAGTTGAGCTTGTTGCAAAGGTGTACTTTCCCAGGAAACTGCTAACAGAGCTCCTGCAAGTCCTGATAATATAGCAACTCCTCCCATACCCACCATAAACCATAACCACCGTCCCGATTTTGACGGGCGAGAAATTTTCCGTCTATATTTACCCTTTGCGGCTCTTTGTTGTGCGGCTGATGTTTTTTGACTAGTCACAGAATTCCTCTCACCTACGATTTTGAATAACGTAAATTTGCCGACTCAATACATCTTTTAACAAATCAAACCATGATAGCCAATTTTCAATCAAGTTTGCCATGGATTTTCAACCCTTCCTCCGGAGACTTGCAGCTTAATTTTTACCTACGCCATGCTCTCTCGGACAAATTACTCAATCCTGGTAAACGGGGATATTTGCCTTGAATGACCCGAAAAATCAACCAAACGCTCACTAAAAAATAACCAGAAGTCAGGAAACTATTGAGGATCAACAAACGCACTGTCAGAAAATCTACAGCCGCCCCAGTAGTCAACAACAAATAACTGAATATCCATATTAAAGCCAAAGTAGCGGATAAACGGCTGACAGTTAGTTTTTCTCGACCACCCTGACCATAATAGAGAGTCCACAGAGACAGAAAAAAGCCGATAATAGGAATCAAGTAGAGAATTAGTTGTGTTTTCAGGGCATTTGTATCTTTTAGCGGCGGGTTATCCATAGTGGTTGCTGTGATCATAAACTGAAGATAATGAATAAAACTCATCCAGTTAGAGATAATATTCTGTAAAGACGAAATCCCTTGAGTTCCATAGTGTAATTATCTAAAAATGCAGACACGAAAGCTACTTACTTGGTGGCAAACACTGACACCACTGGCAAGATTTTTAGCAATTGCCTTACTAGCACCCCTATTAGTTCTCAATGGTTGGGCTATTGCTACAATTTTCGATTATTTTCACTCCTTGATCGTTATTTTAGTCGGAGCTTCCGTATTAGCCTTTCTCCTTAACTACCCTGTCAGTTGGATGGAAAACCACGGAGCTAAAAGAGAACAAGTAGCTATCTTAGTTTTTTTATCAGCATTATCCATTTTATTAGCTCTAGGTGTCACCCTGTTTCCTCTGGCGTTGACCCAAGCTCAACAACTGGTAGCCCGTCTACCAGAATTAATTGACTCAGGACGTTCTCAATTAATGATACTCAATGATAAAGCAGAAAGCGCAGGTTTGCCAATTAATTTAGATGCTTTAGCCACACAAATTAATGATCGCGTCAAGGGACAATTACAGTCCATAGCCGGACAGGTCTTAAATTTAGCTGTGGTCACTGTCACTAGTTTACTAGATTTCCTCTTAACAATGGTATTAACCTTTTATTTATTACAACACGGGAGCGAACTTTGGGAAAGTTTAGTACAATGGCTACCTTCTAAATTTCGTGATCCTTTTTCCAATACAGTCCGTTTAAGCTTTCAAAATTTTTTTATTACCCAATTAATCTTATCCACCTGCATGGCTTCTGCTCTCATTTCTGTCTTTTTGTGGTTGAAAGTCCCTTTTGGTTTATTATTTGGATTGACGATTGGACTTATGGCACTTATCCCCTTTGGTGGTTCTGTAGGTATCGCCCTGACAACTTCTTTAGTCTCGCTTCAAGATGTGAGTATGGGTATAAGAGTATTAATAGCAGCGGTAATTGTACAACAAATCCTGGAAAATCTCATCGCACCCAGAATTTTAGGTAGTTTTACTGGTTTAAATCCTGTTTGGATTTTAATTTCTGTCTTGACTGGAGCGAGAATTGGCGGACTTTTGGGGGTAATTGTAGCAGTTCCCTGTGCTGTGGTGATTAAAAGTATTATCAGTGCTATTCGTCCCCCAGTTCTGAATCTTGATACGGAAAACTCTTGTACTAGTCCGTAATTAGCTCATAGCAGATGAATTTATGAAAGCTTTCACGCCAAAATGCAAAGACGCAAAGAATCAAGGTAACAAGGGTTTAATTTCCTATGTTAACTGAGTTGTAACTAAATACACTTAACAACATCTCACCAGCGGACACTAAAACATACCTTCTTCCTAAACTTACACCATAGCGTCGTTGTAAAAAATTGCTTTTGGTGGAATTGATTTTTTTATGATTCATATTTTACCTTCACTTTTTATCTAGTCAGATGTTGATAATGTACTATTTGTTTACTATCTCATGTCCAATTTGATCAATTCTTAACGGTTACAATTTTGGTAACGACTATTTATTGTAGCTAAGTCCTATGAAATGATAGTAAATTTCCCGTCCTTAACCTCTATAAGTACAGACTGTCCTTGACGCTCTCTTTCTTTGGTAAACTGGAGTGCTGAAGTGAGAATGTGTCGGTTTGCTTTTGACTTTATTATGGAATTAGCAAGTTCCGTGAGGTGTCAGATCATAGTTGCAAATCAGGAATCTTTATCACCTCAACAAGAATTAGTGGAAGACCTAATGGCAATTATCCACTGCTTTTCTTGTCGATTGTACGGATTGAGGAATTACTCCAAAGAAATCAAGGATAATCTCAAAAATGCTATTGACAAACCTGTACAAGATATGTCAGTTTTAGACAGCAAAGAAATACAGTGTTGAGGTCGAGCAATGCTTTTATCTATCAAAACAAAACTCAAGTTAAACAAAACCCAGGAAATATTAATGGCTAAACACGCTGGTATAGCAAGGTTTACCTATAATTGGGGTTTAGCTACTTGGGCTTCTTTGCATAAAGATGGATTAAAGCCAAACAAATATATCCTCAAAAAATTCTTTAATAACCATGTAAAACCTGAATTGGCATGGATTAAAGAAAAAGGTATTTGTCAGAAAATCACTCAATACGCCTTTGATAGTTTAGGTGAGGCTTTCCAGAGATTTTTTAAAGGACAGTCTAAATATCCCAACTTCAAAAAGAAAGGGAAAAATGATAGTTTTACAATTGATAATGGTGGTAAACCAATTCCTGTAGGTGGCACATCAATAAAACTACCAACAATTGGATGGGTAAAAACTTATGAAGGATTACCTCATACCACCTGCAAAAGTATTACTATTTCTAGGACTGCTGATAGCTGGTACATAGCTTTTTCTTATGAACAAGAATGTCGACCAACTATTAAAAAACATGATGCTGTTGGTGTTGATTTGGGAGTAAAGGAACTAGCTATTCTTAGCACTGGTATTACTTTTGCTAATCCTAAACACTACAAACATAACTTAGCTAAACTGCAAAGATTATCTAATATCTACTCTAAAAAGGCTTCATGTTCAAGCAATAAGCATAAAGCCAAAATTAAACTAGCTAGACATCATGCGAGAATAGCAAACCTGAGAAAAGATACTCTTCACAAAATCACTACTTACTTATGCAAAAACCACGCGAAGATAGTAGTAGAAGATTTGAATGTTTCAGGGATGTTATCAAACCATAAATTAGCCCAAGCAATAGCTGATTGTGGGTTTCATGAGTTTAAGCGTCAGCTAGAATATAAAGCTAAAAAGTTTGGTTGTGAAATTATAATTGCTGATAGATTTTATCCATCAAGTAAAACCTGTTCTCGATGTGGGCATAAAAAAGAAAATCTTTCTTTATCCGAAAGAATTTATTGCTGTGAGAACTGTGGTTTTGAGATAGATAGGGATCTAAACGCTGCAATTAATTTATCGCGTTTGGCTTTCATCGTGAAAGTCTACCGAGGGATAACTGCTCCCATGCTCCCGTTGAAGTAGAAAGTAAAGTCTAGTTTTGTCTAGGTTTTATATAGCAGATGACAATCATGGTAAGTTTCTTGTTAGCACCATGAACAGCTAAACTACGACATTGAGCTAAAAATGTTTCTCTATCAGATTCCGTATATTACTCATTGGTTTCTAAGACCACGTCAAAATCATCTACCAACAAAACCAGAAATTTATTTCTTTTACCTATTTGCGACCGATAAAATATTCTGGAGGAACTGGTATATTGGCGAAAAAGGGATTATTCATGTTTCTGGAGATCCTAATTCTGACGTTATCAGCCATTATAGTGGATTATGGTCAGAATACAGCTTATCTCTTTGAGATTCCTGACTGATTAGAAAATTCGGATATCTGAATGGATGTTAAATAGTTATCTAAATATAATTGTATGCGATTAATTCTCTACAGCAAGCCCGGTTGTCACCTTTGTGAAGGATTGCAGGAAAAATTAGCTCAGATAAAAACTTTCATTTGTGAGCTAGAAATTCGGGATATTACCACTGATAAAAATTGGTTTGCGCTGTATCAATATGAAATACCTGTACTATATTTTATCACTGATGATGGTCAGGAACAAGCTATACCTCGTCCCTCGCCTCGTCTCAGTGTCGAAGGACTGGAAAAATTTTTAGGTAAGTATCTAAAAACATGAATTTGAGTATATTGAATCATGAAACTCTTGTGGTGCGGGCATCATGCCCGTTAAATATGTCACTAATAATACCGAAAAGTCCTGTAAATAGCATCAGGACTAAAGGCTTGACTAGAGATAATACATGATAGTTTTTTGTGACACCAATGTAAATCCTAAATTGAGTTTGCTGAAAAATTTGTAAAGTTTTATTTAGAGAGCTAATTCTGTTAAGATTCTTTTCATAAACATTAAAATATATAACCAACCCCATGACATTATTAATAGTCGGTGCAACTGGCACATTGGGAAGACAAGTAGCCCGTCGCGCAATTGACGAAGGATACAAAGTCCGCTGTTTAGTTCGCAGTCCTAAAAAAGCAGCTTTTCTGAAGGAATGGGGTGCTGAACTGGTACGCGGGAATTTATGTAGTCCTCAAACCCTGACAGAAGCTTTAACAGGTGTAACCGCAGTTATTGACGCTGCCACATCTCGTGCTACAGATTCTCTGACTATTAAAGAGGTAGACTGGAATGGGAAAGTAGCGTTAATTCAAGCTGCTAAAGCTGCGGGCGTGGAAAGGTTTATCTTTTTTTCAATTTTAGATGCTGATCAATACCCCAATGTTCCACTGATGGAAATTAAGCGCTGTACGGAAGTGTTTTTGGCGGAATCTGGCTTAAACTATACAATTTTACGTTTAGCTGGTTTTATGCAAGGGTTAATTGGTCAATATGGTATACCTATTTTAGAAAAACAACCTGTATGGGTGACAGGGAAGTCTTCACAAATAGCCTACATGGATACTCAAGATATTGCTAAATTCGCTATTCGTGCTTTGACTGTACCAGAAACAGAAAAGCAGTCTTTCCCCGTGGTGGGAACTCGCCCTTGGAGTGCAGAGGAAATTATTGATCTTTGTGAGAACTTATCTGATAGAGATGCAAAAGTTACACGGATGCCCCTAGCTTTACTACGGACAGTCCAAAATTTTCTGCGCTTTTTCCAATGGGGATGGAATGTTGCGGATAGATTAGCTTTTACAGAGGTTTTAGCCAGTGGTAAAGCTTTAAATGCAGAAAATATGGAGGAAGTATATACTGTATTTGGGTTGGACAAAGAACAAACAACGACCCTGGAAGCTTACTTACAAGAATACTTCAGCAGGATTATAAAGAAATTAAAAGAGTTAGATTACGAAAAAGCTAAAGTTAAAAAGATGAAAAGCAAAAAGACTCCTTTTAAACAAGCTCCCAAAGCCAACAGTCAATAAATTGGATTTTGGAGTTTTTCCTGATTTCTCTCCCTAACAAAAAGACTTTTTCAACAAATGTGGAACTAATGGTTATATTGGTCAAAAATGTGTAACCATTAGATACAGAAAAAGCATACCTTAAACTTGGATATTTGAGTGTGCCGAAAGCAGGCATTATCTATAACGACGTGAAACCGATAGCGAGTAGTGTCGCTATCCAACTAAAAGACAAGCTCACCGCTGCTGGTTGGGATGTTTACATCACTGCGAGTATCGGTGGTATACTGGGTTATTCCCAACCAGATAGCCTTGTCTTTCACACACCTATCGAAGGTCTTACGCCCCCTGGCTTTGACCCAGATATGAAATTTGTAGTGGTGTTAGGGGGGGATGGTACGGTGTTAGCAGCATCTCGCTTAGTCGCCCCCTCTGGTATCCCCATGCTGACGGTGAATACGGGTCACATGGGATTTTTGACGGAAACTTATCTCAACCAGTTACCTGAAGCCATAGAACAGGTAATGGCTGGTGAATATGAAATTGAAGATAGGGTTATGCTCACCGTCAAAGTTCTCCGGGGAGATACGGTGACATGGGAGGCTCTCTGCTTAAATGAAATGGTATTACATCGAGAACCTCTAACTTGTATGTGCCATTTTGAAATCGCAGTGGGGCGACATTCTCCAGTGGATATTGCGGCTGATGGTATTATTGTTTCTACTCCCACGGGTTCTACAGCTTATTCATTAAGCGCGGGGGGTCCAGTAGTTACTCCTGGTGTCCCCGTTTTACAGTTAGTACCTATTTGTCCCCATTCTCTGGCTTCTAGGGCTTTAGTATTTCCCGACCATGAACCAATTCATATCCATCCTGTGAACATTCCTCGATTGGTAATGGTGGTAGATGGTAATGGTGGATGTTATATTTTAGCAGCAGATCGGGTATATTTAGAGCGATCGCCCTATAGTGCTAGATTTATCCGTCTACAGCGGCCAGAATTTTTCCGTATTCTCCGGGAAAAACTGGGTTGGGGTTTACCACATATTGCTAAACCTTCTTCTGTAGAATTGCCTTAATTGTTACTAGTTAGTGGTTAGTTGTCATTAGTCTAACTCATACTTCTCCATGGAAACCATCCTAAATCGTAGCAATACGGTTTAGATGTTCACCCAACTCACGGATAATTAGATGTTTCTTTTATGACTCTAGGTTCACACAGATAGCTTTCAAAAATTACCAATTTTCAGCAAATGATAGCTATTCACAATCCCTCTGTTTTTGTTTTAGTCATTGAACCAGATGAAACTCTAGCTAATCACTTAGCCTTTGATTTACAAGAAGCTGGTTATGATGCAATTATAGCTCATGATGCGATGAATGGATTAAAATACTGTGGCAATGCCTGTAGTATTCAAAACCGTAATCAACCTGCTTTGATTGTTATAGATCGGATGCTGATTGGAGAATCTGGATTATCTTTATGTAAAAATATCAGAAGCATGGGTAATCGTTCTCCTATCCTAATTTTAATGGCCAGAGATACAATAGATGACCGAATAGCTTGTTTAGACGCTGGTGCTAATGATTATATTCTCAAACCTTACCGTTCAGAAGATTTTCTGAAGCTGATTCATCTCTATCTCAAACCGGACCGGGACAGCACAGAGCAATTACGTTTTGGAGATTTGGTTTTGGATATAGGAACGCGTCGTGCTATTTACAACAGCAAAGCCATTGACTTAACCATGAAAGAATTTGAACTATTAAAGTTCTTAATGGAACATCCTCGGGAGGTATTAAGCCGTGAACAAATTTTGGAGAATGTTTGGGGTTATGACTTTATGGGTGAATCTAACGTGATTGAGGTCTATGTTCGTTATCTGCGCCTGAAAATTGAAGAAGAGGGTCAAAAACGTCTGATTCAAACTGTACGGGGTGTAGGTTATGTTCTCAGAGAACCCTAAAATCCATAAACTCAGGAATTATTACAAATAAACTGGAAATTGATGGACAATTTGGCAGAAATTAAGTAAAATAGTCGAAACCTAAATTCCGGTAAGTAAACTAATCAACTGTTTGTATTTTCCCTACGAATTATGAGGCTCAGTTTATGTTCAGTATTACTTAGTATTTTACTAATAGGCTGTTCACCACCGACCACGGCTAAGTCCCCTCCTGTGAGGTTAAATTCCCCAGT
Organism: Dolichospermum sp.; assembly: GCA_046070105.1. Taxonomy (GTDB): domain Bacteria; phylum Cyanobacteriota; class Cyanobacteriia; order Cyanobacteriales; family Nostocaceae; genus Dolichospermum. The sequence continues at coordinate 4,166 of JBJUHT010000184.1, read as the reverse complement.
CCTAATATCGGTAAATGCGGGTCAAAATTTACCAATTTCAGCAATTGCGACTTTCCCGAAAGATGTAAAAATTGAGTTGGAAGTAGCAAAAACACCAGAACAGCAAATGATGGGTTTGATGTATAGACCAACTTTAGCGGATAACCGGGGAATGTTGTTTGTGTTTCCCTCGTTACAACCGGTGAAATTTTGGATGAAAAATGTCCCCGTTGCTTTAGATATGGTTTTCATCAAAGAGGGTGTAGTTGAATATATACAAAAATCTGCTCCTCCTTGTAGTCAAGAGCCTTGTCCTACTTACGGTCCTCCTGTGCTAATAGATCAGGTAATTGAACTCAGATCTGGACGAGCAGGAGAATTAAATTTACAAATAGGAGATCATGTGAAAGTAGATTTTCTGAGTTCGGGAAATTCTCAGTAAACCGTATTTAATGACTACTGATTACAGCCTTTGTAGCCTTTCATCATAACAGTATAAGTTATATTTCGCGCCTAAGTGCAAAGGAAGAGAAATTTGGTCATACAGGCTACTAGCAAATCTTCAATTGCGTATAATAAATATCACTCATAGTGGTAATATACCATATCTTGTACCAATAATTGTTATCCAAGAATATGAGGTGAATATTGAGTATGAGCTTAAATAAGATCAAATTTTAGGTTTTGGTTTGTTAAATTTACCACATTAAATAGCAGCAATAAAAATCTCTCTTTTGATATAAAACTTTGAAAAATGGTGATAGAGAAAAATGAGGTTAGATAACCTAGAAATATCGCTCTACAGCCAAGTGACAAATAAAATACTGGTTACATAATACCCCCAAAATAGATAAACAATCTATAATTATACATTTACCCCAAGGATGTGAGATACAAATGGTAATATCAAGATATTCTCAGCTGATTAATTTTCTTCAGGAGGAGTTAGCAATTTCTGCTGCTTCCTTATCCGTAGCATTGCGTAACCGTGATCAAGATCCTGGTTCTTTGACAATGACTCTTTGGCAATATGGTTTAATTACTTTAGAACAATTAGAACAAATTTATGATTGGCTAGAAACAGTATAGAGAGGAGGTGATAGGTGACAGGTGACAGGTGACAGGTGACAGGGAAGAGAGAACAATTACCAATTACCCATTACCAATTACCAATTACCCATGACCAGCCTAATAATAACTACTGAGCAAAAACTTGTGCTGCTGCTGCTATACCAGCGCCGGGGGTAAAGTTATCATGACCAACTTGGGGTAGGACAACTTCTAGAGAGGCGATACAGCTAAGGATATCACGATCGCTGACAAAACCCAAGTGACCAATGCGGAAAATTTTATTGCTCAGATGATCTTGTCCACCTGCTAGAGCGATATCAAAGCGTTTTTTCATCAAAGAGCGAATTTTATCGCTTTCGATACCTGGAGTGGTCACAGCGGTAATAGCGGGACTAGCACATTCGTCAGCAGCAAACAAAGATAAATTTAAAGCTTTTACAGCCGCACGGGTGGCGTTTTTTTGGCGTTCATGACGGGTAAAGATAGATTCCAATCCTTCCTTTTTCATCATTCCCAGGGTAGTGTGTAGGGCGACTATTAAATTAACCGGGGGAGTAAAGGGAGTGGTATTTTTAGCGGTAGCTTTGCGATACTTACCTAAATCTAAATAATATTTAGGTAATTTTGCGGTTTTGTAGGCTTCCCAGGCCTTAGGACTGACAGAGACAAATCCTAAACCGGGGGGAATCATGTAACCTTTTTGAGAACCGGAAGCGACTACATCTAAACCCCAAGCGTCTACAGGGACGTTGTAAGCGCCTAAACTGGTAACAGCATCAACAATAATTAAAGACTGTCCATGTTCTTTAACGTGGCGGTTAATAGTTTCTAAATCATTAATCACTCCGGTGGAGGTTTCACTGTGGGTAATAATTACAGCTTTAATTTCTTTGTTGGTGTCTGCTTGTAGTTTAGCTGCAAATTGGTCTGGATTTAAAGGTTGTCCCCATTCTGCGGTGACAGCTTCTACATTTAAACCAAAGGCTTGACCAACTTCTACCCAACGCTCTCCAAATTTACCATTAGAACCAACTAAAATGCGATCGCCTGGTGACAGAAAGTTAATTATCCCTGCTTCTACAGCACCAGTACCACTGACATTTAACATTAATACATCACTTGTGGTTTGATGTAACCATTTGAGGTTTTCTGTCACCTCCCCCATCATACTACTAAATTCACCGGTACGGTGGCCAATGGGGTGTTTGGCTAATGCTAGTAAGGCTGCTTCTGGAACTGGAGTCGGTCCTGGAATCATCAGCATCAATTTATTATCCATCTGTTATGTCCTCATCAAAAATTTCGATACGATCTAAATTAACCTTTAAAGGAGATAAAAACACAAAAAATTTACGAGAATCCTTGAGGGATATAGCAATTACCACTCAGCAATGATCATAAAACGCGGATGAACGCAGATGGACGCAGATGATTTTGTATTTCACTCTGACTGGGAAATGCTATAGTTAAGTTGCTAGTTATCTATTTGAGGCTGGGAATGGGTAATTGGTAATGGCTAATTGGTGAGTAATTTTTTGTTTTCATCCTGTTCGTTCTTTAATCTTGGATATCCTGATTTAGACATTTTTCCTAACTAGCATTACCTTAGTAGTTAAATTTGATCTCGAAAATGGTTGATAGACCAACGGTGATCTATTTTCATAGAGGAAGACTGAAATTTTTCTTCTAATAGTTTTTGTTGAGATACTGCTTTCCGTAAGGTGATAATCAGTTGATTAACTTGATTACGAAGGTCTTGATTTTGACCTAAGGAGGTCATGGTTTGCTTTTCTAAAAGTTGAAGTATCAGTTCGTAATGAATAGGAGAGGGTAAAGGAATTGGCTCCATGTAGTTTATTGTGAAGTGACAATTTAGGGGGTTTTTTAATGACGACAGATGGGCTATAATTCAGTAAACAGATTCGTAATTGCTATTTGAGGATCTGGTTGTTTTACTAAGGATTCACCAATCAGTACGGCGGATACTCCTGCTGTTTTGACTACTTTTAAATCCTCTGGATGATGTAATCCTGATTCGCTGACAACTAGAATATTTTTTGCTTGTAATTGCTCACTTCTAGCTGTCATTAATGCAGAAGTTGTTTGTAAATCAACGGTAAAATCTTCTAAATTACGATTATTAATTCCGATTAAAGAAACACCATCTAAAGCTAAAACACGATCTAATTCTTCCAAATTATGCACTTCTATTAAAGCTGCCATTTTCAAGTTATGAGCAATTTTAATAAAGTATTGTAGATCTTGATCATTAAGAATTGCTGCTATTAATAAAACTGCATCTGCGCCATTAATTCGCGCCCAATACATTTGGTAAGGATAAATGATAAAATCTTTACAAAGTAAGGGTAAATCTACTGTAGAACGGACTAAGGAGAGATTTTGAAAACTACCTTGGAAAAATTTCACATCTGTCAGTACGGAAAGACAACTAGCGCCCCCTGCCTGATAAGATCGAGCTATGGCTACCGGGTCAAAATCTGTCTTCAATATCCCTTTACTGGGAGAAGCTTTTTTCACTTCGGCGATTAATGCGGGATTAGTTTTACTATAACGCAAAGCAGCGATAAAATCACGGGTGGGTGGTACAGTCAGGACTTGTGTTTGTAATTCCCGCAAGGGGAGTCTTTCCCGCATTTTTTCAACTTCTGTTTCTTTATGCCAGACAATTTCTTCTAAAATATTATTTGGTGCTGCACCCTCTATAGCGGATTTATATTCGATTATGGAAATATTAATAGATGGGTTAGGTGAACGACGACGAATTTGCATATTGGTTGTTGTTAGTGGTCTGTTGTCAGTTGTTAGTGGTCTGTTGTTAGTTGTTAGTGGTCAGTGGTCAGTTGTTGGTTGTCAGTTGTCAGTTGTTAGTGGTCAGTGGTCAGTGGTCAGTTGTCAGTTGTCAGTTGTTAGTGGTCAGTTGTTAGTGGTCAGTTGTCCGTTGTTAGTGGTCAGTTGTCAGTTGTCAGGAAGAGGTGAAGTAAAGAAGTTACCCATTACCCATTACCTATTACCTATTACCCATTACCAATTACCAATTACCAATTACCCATTACCAATTACCAATTACTAATTTGCTCTTATCTGCTAAAGTGGCT
>JBJUHT010000183.1:0-3760 GCA_046070105.1 Dolichospermum sp. | reverse complement strand
CCTTTAACTTCTTCATGATCTCCCACCGGTTGCGCCATTGTGACAATTTCTCCATGATGTAATTCATAACGTATATCGGAATTGTCAGGAAGCCAGTTAACAAATTCCTCAAAGGTGACAATTTTATTTAGGGTTTGAATCATGACTGTGAACAATTATTGATGATGAGAATATTATAACAGCCGTCAGTTGTCAGCCGTCAGTTGTCAGTTGTTATTTTTACGCTGATAGCTGACTGCTGATAGCTGATAGCTACTTTACTAACCGCACAAAATTCTTTTTACCCACCTGTAACACTTTATCATATAAATCATCAGGCTGAGAAAAAATTAAATCCGCATCATTAATCTTATCACCGTTTATCCTGACTCCACCCTCCTGAATTTTCCTTTTACCTTCGGCGGTACTTTTACACAAACCAGTAGCACCGAGAATATAAGCTAATTTGGCGGGAAATTGAGGAATAGCAGCCACAGAATACTCTGGTAATGCTCCTTCCTTACCACCACTTTTAGCAGCTTCTCTAGCCTCATTAGCCCCTTGTTCGCCGTGATACTGACGGACAATTTCCCAGGCTAAAAATTCTTGGGCGTAGCGTGGGTTTTCTGGCAAACTATTCAAAGGTAAATCTGTCAACAATTCAAAATATTGTGACAGCAAATTATCTGGCACACCTTGAAGTTTTTGATACTTTTGGGAAGGATGTTCACCCAAACCAACATAATTACCTAAAGATTTAGACATTTTTTGTACACCATCAGTACCAATCAAAATTGGTAATAACAGTCCAAACTGAGGTTTCAAGCCAAAATGGCGTTGTAGATCTCGCCCGACAGCGATGTTAAATTTTTGATCAGTTCCACCTAATTCCACATCAGCTTCCACAGCCACGGAATCATAACCTTGCATCAGTGGATACAGGAACTCATGGAGAAAAATAGGATTCTCTTGTTGATAACGTTCCGAAAAACCTTCCTTAGCTAACATTTGTCCCACAGTCATGGTAGAAAGTAACTCTAAAATTTTCCCCAAATCCATTTGAGAAAGCCATTGAGAGTTATAACGTACCTCAAGCCTACCAGGGGTATCAAAATCCAAAATAGGACGTACTTGGTCAAGATAAGTTTGAGCATTTCGTATCACATCAGCTTCCGTAAGCTGACGACGCACCTCAGATTTACCAGTAGGATCACCGATTCGCGCCGTAAAATCCCCAATAATCAATACCGCCGTATGCCCAGCATCTTGAAAAGCCCGCAATTTCCGTACAGGTATACTATGACCAAGATGAATATCTGCCCCCGTGGGGTCAATACCTAGTTTAATTCTGAAAGGACGGTCAGAATTAAGTAACCGTTTTTCCAAACTTTCTGTATCATGATCATCATGATGGGGTTGCGGAAAAATTTCTGCCACACCACGATGTAACCAAGAGAAATTTTGCGTCATAATAAGAGACTAGCCATTAAATATACTTTCGATTGTTAATTAACAATTCTCCGTTCTGTCAGATTACTATAATTACAAAAAATTAACCGTCTTTTGCCATTTAATGAATTACATTTGAATTTACCAGTGAGGAAGTGAGATAGCCGTGTCATCTAGGACTTTTGAAAACAAACAACCACAACAGCAGGATTCATCTGGATTTGAGTTTTTTAAAGGAGTCGGTCAGATAACTGGGGGTACTCTTCTATTTATGACACTCCTGTCAAGCTCCATTGTAGCGGGGACACTAGTTGGTTTAGCCATTAGTTTCCGTAATTTACCAGATGTTAGACAAATTAAAAACTTTTTTCCTTCAGAAACAACTTACATATACGATATAAAAGGTAAACTCTTAACCAGTATCCACGGAGAAGCCAACCGAGAAGTAGTACCCCTAGATAGAATTTCCCCGAACCTGAAACGGGCAGTTTTAGCCAGTGAAGATGGTCACTTTTATGACCATCACGGGATTAATCCTAGTGGAGTCGGCCGTGCTGTGGTAGTCAACATGGTAGCAGGTGGTGTTAAAGAAGGTGGTTCTACCATCACCATGCAATTGGTGAAAAACCTATTTTTGTCACAAAAACGAGCTTTTACGCGGAAATTAGCCGAAGCTGTACTAGCAATTCGTTTAGAGCAAATTCTCAGTAAAAATGAGATTCTGGAAATGTACCTCAATCAAGTTTATTGGGGTCATAACAACTACGGTGTGCAAACAGCAGCCCGCAGTTATTTTAACAAATCAGCAGAATATTTAACTTTAGGTGAATCAGCCATGATGGCTGGTTTAATTCAAGCACCAGAAGAGTTTAGTCCTTTTGCCAGTATGAAAATGGCTAAACAGAAACAAAAAGAAGTTTTAGGGAGGATGGTAGAGTTAAATTGGATTACCGAAAAAGAACGAGATGATGCCTTAGAAGAAGAAATTAAACTGGGTAAAATCAGGTCTTTTCAAGGTAGCGCCCTACCTTACGTTACTGATACTGTAGCCCAAGAGTTGCGGAAAAAATTTGGCCGGGATGCCCTGCTCAAAGGAGGAATGCGCGTACAAACTACTGTTGATGCTAAATTCCAAGCCATGGCCCAAGAAACCATTAAAGAATGGCACCAAAAGCTTCAGTCCCAAGGGTTATCTAAGAATCAAATGGCCTTGGTAGCAATTGATCCTCGGACGCATTTTGTGAAAGCTCTAGTTGGTGGTGTAGATTATAAAACCAGTGAATTTAACCGAGCTACCCAAGCGCAACGTCAACCGGGTTCTTCATTTAAGCCTTTTGTTTACTATGCTGCCTTTGCTACTGGTAAATATGCACCGGATACCACAGTCATAGATGCTCCAGTCAGCTACCAAGATGGTAACGCTCGATACTACCCAAAAAACTATGATGGTAGTTTTGCCGGAGCAATGTCAATTCGCGCAGCCTTAGCTACTTCTCGCAATATCCCAGTGATTAAACTTGGTAAAGCGGTGGGTATGAATAAGGTCATTGAAACCTGCCGGACTTTGGGTATTATGAGTCCCATGGAACCCGTTACCTCTCTGCCTTTGGGTGCTATTGGTGTCACTCCTCTAGAAATTGCTAGTGCTTATGCTACCTTTGCTAATTATGGCTGGCAATCACCACCTACCGTAATTGTCCGCGTTACGGATAGTGCTGGTAATGTCATTCTTGATAATACACCTAGACCTAAACAAGTTCTCGATTCTTGGGCATCAGCGGCAACTATTGATATTATGACTTCGGTAATTACTGGAGGTACGGGTAAAAATGCCGCCATAAATAGACCAGCCGCTGGGAAAACCGGAACTACATCCTCAGAAAAGGATATTTGGTTTGTGGGTACTGTGCCACAACTAACTACTGCGGTTTGGGTAGGTAGGGACGACAACAGACAACTAGCACGTGGAGCAACTGGTGGGGTAATGGTAGCCCCTATTTGGCGCGATTTTATGGTAAAAGCACTTAAAGATGTGCCTGTAGAGAAGTTTAAGTCTCCCTCTCAGTTTTCACGTCCTAAGTCAAATTAATAGGTCAGTTGTCAGTTGTCAGTTGTCAGTTGTCCGTTGTCAGTTGTCAGTTGTCAGTTGTCAGTTGTCAGTTGTCAGTTGTCCGTTGTCAGTTGTCCGTTGTCAGTTGTCCGTTGTCAGTTGTTAGTTGTCCGTTGTTAGTTGTCAGTTGTCCGTTGTTAGTTGTCCGTTGTTAGTTGTTAGTTGTAAAACGTGAATTACCCATTACCCATTACCCATTACCCATTACCCATTACCCATTAC
>JBJUHT010000182.1:0-23178 GCA_046070105.1 Dolichospermum sp. | reverse complement strand
ACCCCCATTCTCAACCAGAAGTAAAAATTACCTACAATCAGCTTACAACACAAATTAACCAATTTGCAGCCGGTTTACAAGCATTAGGCGTAAATACAAATAATAGCCAAAATCTTCCCTACGGAGAACGAGTTTCCCTTATTGCGGATAATAGTCCGCGTTGGTTTATTGCGGACCAAGGTATCATGACTGCTGGGGCTGTAAATGCAGTTCGTAGTTCCCAAGCAGAACGAGAAGAGTTACTTTATATTATTTCCCATAGTGGCAGTACATCTTTAGTAGTTGAGGATATTAAAACTCTAAATAAATTAGGAGAACGCATCAACGAATTAGCGATTAAACTGGTAGTTATACTTTCTGACGAAACACCAACCGCAGAACTAAAATTTCCAGTAGTCAATTTTTCTCAATTACTAGAAATTGGTAGTAATTATCAACTAGTAGCAAATAGATATAGTCCTGAAAGTTTAGCAACCTTAATTTACACCTCTGGTACTACGGGAAAACCCAAGGGTGTAATGCTCTCTCATAGAAATTTACTACATCAAGTTACAACTCTGGGAACGATTGTGCAACCCAAAAAAGGCGATATCGTCCTCAGTATTTTGCCCACATGGCATAGTTATGAACGCAGCGGTGAATATTTCTTACTTTCTCAAGGTTGTACTCAAATTTACACTAATTTGCGTTCTGTTAAAGGAGATTTAAAGAAATTTAAGCCTAATTATATGATTGCTGTCCCGAGATTATGGGAATCAATTTATGAAGGCGTGCAAAAACAATTTCGAGAACAACCAGCCAAAAAACAAAAATTGGTGAAGTTTTTACTAGAAATCAGCCAGAAATATATAGAATCACGACGTATTTCCCAGGGATTGAGTTTAAATCACATTAATGCTGCAATTATAGAGCGTTTTCAAGCCAAAATAGTCGAATTGGCATTATTAGCGATTCACGTATTAGGGGAAAAATTAGTTTATAAAAAAGTACGAGAAGCAACAGGAGGTAAAATCAAGCACGTTATTAGTGGAGGGGGAGCGCTGCCCAAACATATAGATAACTTCTTTGAAATTGTTGGTATTGAGATATTACAGGGTTATGGGTTAACAGAAACCTCACCAGTAACTAATGCTCGTCGTCCTTGGCGAAATTTACGTGGTTCTTCGGGACAACCAATTGCCGGTACAGAAGTGAAAATTGTCAACCCAGAAACCCGTCAACCCTTACCAGCAGGGGAACGGGGTTTAGTCCTCCTCAAAGGACCACAAATCATGCAAGGCTACTATCAAAATCCTCAAGCCACCAATAAAGCCATAGACCCCCAAGGATGGTTTGATAGCGGTGATTTAGGCTGGGTAACGCCCCAAAATGACCTAGTATTAACAGGGAGGGCAAAAGACACCATTGTTTTAAGCAACGGCGAAAATATCGAACCTCAGCCCATAGAGGACGCTTGTTTGCGATCGCCCTATATTGACCAAATTATGTTAGTAGGGCAAGATCAAAAAAGTATTGGTGCCATAATTGTCCCTAACCTGGAAGCCTTAGCAAAATGGGCAGAAATTCAAACTCAGATAAATGATAGTGAAAAAATTGACTTAGAGAGTAAAATAGTCCAGGATCTGTTTCGTCAAGAATTAAATCGTGAAGTTCAAAACCGTCCCGGTTATCGGACCGATGATCGTATTGGACCATTTAAACTAATTTCGGAACAGTTTGCAATTGAAAATGGCATGATGACACAAACCTTGAAAATTCGTCGTCACATTGTGATGGAACGATATGGGGATACTATTAACAGAATGTTTACCAAATAATTCCCTAAACCGCAAGTGTTTTTACCAAATTTCAAATTTCAAAAACCATTGGAGAAACAGGAAACAGAAAAACAATCTTTTTTGAAATCCTGAAAACATATCAGCCTCACATCTGAACTTATCTCCATACTACAAACTATTAAAGAGTGAACGGACAATTTTTATGGATGTTTCCAACCCTCAATTGCTTTTAAAGCGCCCAATTAATGTTAAAGCGATAGTTACCCCCCTCTGGAAAGACGAAGTACACCAACAATTACAAGTTCAAATTAATCAAATTGACCAACAACTGCAACAATTAGATATTGAAGGACAAAGAGCAATTACCGCTATTCAAAAACAGAGTTTGCAACCACCAGGACCTCAAACACTCCAGCAAATTGACAACGTTCAACTCCAAGTTAATCAAAAGAAAAGTGAACTTCTAGAACAGAAAAATCAAATGCTGCAAAACCTCCAGCAAGTACAATTGTTGGAATTAGATGAAGAAGTCAACCAATTTCAACTAGAAAGCTTTTTCCGCATTGAATTAGGTGATAACTTAATTAGTAAAATGCAGGTGGAAATTGTCCTGCGTGACGGTATTGTCGAAGAAATTCGCGGAGACATCTAAACATGATACTAAAAATCTTCTACTTTTTAAGAAAGTAGGAGATTTTTTTAAGCAATCCGAGCAGGTATCACCGTTTTTACACCAGATCAACACCTGTAATTAACCTATTCTTCAAAAGGAGCATTAACGTAAATGAATAATATCGGCAGAAATATTAAATTTTTCTTTTTTTCTTTAGTCAGGAATTTTATTGAATTTTTCAGTCGAGTTGACTTTAGAGGGAAATCTGTAAATAGCAGTGATGTAACTGGTCTATTACCAATCATCGGTTATGCTCTTGTAATTATGTCATTCATAGACTTTATCTCTGTTGCTTCCCAGTTTCAACTGCAAAACTTTGAAAATGAACTTAATTCCATTAGCGCGTTCACTGAACACAGTTGGATTTTTCTGATTGGTTTGGGGTTGATTTTTACTCGCTATTTCAGCGAAAATCAATATGATATCCGCTATCCAGAAATTATTTTTCAAAGAATTATTCGCTGGGTAATCCTATTAATGGGAGTCGCATTTTTTGTGGCAATTCCCCTGGTTTTTGTAAATACAGGACGTTTATTAAAATCAGTAAATGAGCAAATAATTGAACAGCAAAAGGGCAATCTTGAACAAATAGCTCAAATCGAAAAGGGTCTCAATTCTGGTCTGACTACAGCACAAATCCAACTTATTGGTAGGAATATCAACCTGACCCCAGAGGAATTAAAGTTACCAGAGCCTCAGATCAAAGATTCAATTAAACGAAACTTACTCATTGGTAAAACAAGAATTACCGAAGCGGCAAATCAAGCCAAGAGACAACAATTTAGGACCAGATGGAAAAATAGTTCTAGAACAATTATTGCTCTTCTCATTCTTAGTTTTACCTTTGTGATTGTTTGGTTCAAAATAGGACAGGTTTTTTAAAATGTTACAGATGATGTTAACAATCAAACGTAAAATAGAAAGATTCAGGAAATTTAACCTACCAAATCATACTTTCCTGCTCCTATTCATCTTTGGATTGATTTCTGCAATTAACCTCACACTTTATTGGCGAGTTGACAAAGATGTTCAAAACTGGTCATACCTGCTGTTGCTGTATACAGGTGTTTTATTTACCATTTATGATAGACGCAATCACATTGCTTTTGTCAGCAAGTTTCCTGCTAATTTCATTGGTTTTTGCCTAGTTATTATTCCTTACATCAATGCGGGTTTTTTAGTTGAAGTAATCTGGGTTTATTGGTATTTTATTGCCCTAACTAGTGCTACTGGTTTAGCCTTATTAGCATCAGGATTTCAAGGAATTAAACAATTTCAGAAAGAATTGGCAATTATTGTCATACTTCCCACATTCATGTTTGTCTTTATCCGATTATTGTTGTTATTGTTGGGTCGGTTTTCTGTAACACTTATCTCTGCGAAAATAACCTCTTTTGTTTTATGGTACTTGGGATTTGATTCCGTGAATCAGGGAACTATAGTTTATGTTAATGGTGGCGGCATTGATATATACGATGGCTGTACTGGGATACCACTCCTGCTTATGCTATTAAGACTTTCCATGATGCTAGTCATTCTTTTTCCCTTTTTACTGAAAAATATTTATTTGCCTTTTATCCTTTCATTCCTTATTAGTGGGATTTTTTCCATTGGCCGATTAATAATTATGGCATTAGTGGTAACAGATAAACCCGCATTTCATTATTGGCATGGAGATGAAGGTGGTAATATCTTTGCTGTACTGTCGTTCCTATCCTTTGGAGCCATAATTTTGTTACTATCACCTAATGATCCACCCAATAATCAAATTCCATTATCACCATCAAAGGTCACCTCTGGCAAATCCCAGCCAGTGTCATATTCAAATGGAATTGTAAGTATTAGTTTGATCATCATTTTATTTAATTTTTGGTTTTTTTACAGCGTGAAGTTGGGTGAAGTTGCTACCTATAGTTTTCCCCAGCAAATACCTCTACCCGGTTGGCAATTAACCGCTAGTGAACCTCTTTCTATGTCTCAAAAACGGAATAATCTCCCGCAACAAACCACAGATATGGAAGCTGATCACAGCAAGGATATCTTATCAGGACAAATTTATCACTACCGAAAAGCCGGACAGGATTTAACTGTCAATTTTTACTACATCTCTAGTTATAGTTTTTTGGGCAATATCCAATCCTACTACGAGGAGTTTACTTTTTCGCCAGATTTACCTAAGCTAATCAAGCCTCTGAAAAAGGTTAACCCCAAGGGACATCATTTACAGTTCTCCTCTGAAGAAAACCACTATTTGACGGCCTGCATTAATTCCATGGGAAAAAGTACAGTCACACAATCTCAATTCACTGCCTATTTTTATCGTCCTTACCTCAATCCCTCTCAATGGTTGAATCTCTTCAACGGTAAACAGACTCTCCGTGACAAACGCTGTGTTTGGGGGCAACTATCCTTAGCTAAAGCTAATGGTAGTGAGGCTGAATTAGAAGCTGTTTGGCAGGCTTTATTGTCTTATTGGCAGGATAATTTCCCTAAGTTGAAAACCTAGACCAAAAGATGGGGGTTGACAATTGATTTTAAATATGTTAAAATGAAAAAGAGAAGGAAAAACCATCATAAAATATTTAGTATTTGCAAATCACTGACTATGACATAGTTGGTTGGGTTTGATGTAAAAAACGGATTTTTATCTTTGGCAAAAAATCACCAACTTGACCACAGAACTGTTAAAATCCATAAATTAAAGTCCATATATTATTTATTGATTCTGAAACCACCATTATGAGCATTAACGAAGTATTTATGCCGGCCCTGAGTTCCACCATGACCGAAGGAAAAATTGTCTCCTGGGTCAAATCGCCGGGGGATAAAGTGGAAAAAGGCGAAACAGTGGTGGTTGTCGAGTCAGATAAGGCTGATATGGACGTAGAAACCTTTTATGAAGGATATCTAGCCCATATCATCGTTGCCGCTGGTGAAACTGCCCCAGTGGGCGCAGCGATCGCTTATATTGCTGAAACAGAAGCAGAAATAGCTACAGCCAAGTCCCTAGCCAACCCAAGCAGCACTGTTGCCGCCCCTGCCCCTGTAGCCCTCGCTGCTGCAATTCCTGAACCCGTCACTACATCTCAAAATGGTTCTAACCACCAACCAGGTCGCGTAGTAGTTTCCCCTCGCGCCCGTAAACTAGCCAAAGAACTGAAAGTTGATTTGAATACCCTCAAAGGTAGTGGTCCTTACGGTCGCATTGTCGCTGAGGATATAGAGGTGGCTGTGGGCAAAATTCCGGCCGTTACCACCCCCGTTGTCACCCCTGCCCCTGTAACTGCCCCTGTAACTGCCCCTGTAGTCAAACCTGTACCCACCCAGCCGGTTACTACTAGTTCTGTCCCTGGTCAAGTAGTACCATTCACAACCTTACAAAATGCGGTCATTAGAGGCATGGTGTCCAGTCTATCCGTACCTGTATTCCGTGTTAGTTACACAATTAGCACCGATGGATTAGATAAACTTTATAAACAAATTAAATCCAAAGGTGTAACAATGACGGCACTACTAGCCAAAGCTGTAGCCGTAACATTACGCAAACATCCCATTCTGAATGCCAGTTATTCAGACCAAGGCGTTGTCAATCACTCGGACATTAATATTTCCGTAGCAGTGGCCATGGATGATGGTGGTTTAATAACACCAGTTTTACAGAATGCGGATGCCATTGACATCTATTCCTTGTCTCGCAATTGGAGATCTTTAGTAGAACGCGCGAGAACAAAACAGCTACAACCAGCAGAATACAACAGCGGTACTTTCACCCTTTCCAACTTGGGAATGTTTGGCGTAGATACCTTTGATGCTATTTTACCCCCTGGACAAGGTTCTATTTTAGCCATTGGTGCATCACGTCCCCAAGTAGTAGCCACAGCCGAGGGCTTATTTGCTGTACGCCGACAAATGCAAGTGAATATTACCTGTGATCATCGCATTATTTACGGTGCTGATGCTGCCGGATTCTTGCAAGACCTAGCGAAGTTAATTGAAACCAATCCCCAATCTTTGACAATGTAATAATTAATTACAGCGTTTTCCGCTCTGATAAGGTACAAAATTGAATCATGAAACTCTTGTGGTGCGGGCATCTTGCCCGCTATAAGTACATCATAACACCGGGAAGTGCTGTATTGGTATGATTGGGATTATTGGTAATCCAGTTCCCTTCCCTTGCGGGGAAGGGCTAGGGTTGAAGTTTTCGTAACTACACCGGGGATCTATAAAAAATATAAACATATACAAATTCGAGATTCTAAGAACTAACATAAAAACAAACTATTAATTAAAAATTAGCTGGTGTTATGACAACCAAAAAGCAATTCAATAGCTTTGAAGAAATGCTATCCGGTTCAGATTTACCCGTCTTAGTAGACTTTTATGCCGAATGGTGTGGTCCTTGTCAAATGATGGTACCAATTTTAGAACAGGTCAACAACCAGTTAAAAGATAGATTACGGATTGTCAAGATTGACACAGAAAAGTACACAAATCTGGCAACTCAGTATCAAATTTCCGCTTTACCAACTCTGGTACTATTTAAACAAGGTCAACCAGTGGACAGAATTGAAGGTGTTATGCAGGCACAACAGTTAGTAGAATACTTGAAATCACGGCTTTAAATAGTCTCTCAAATTAGAGATGCGAAATTCCGCGTCTCTATAGTTTTCACCCATCGCAATTGACTTTTTTCGAGAATCTGCGGTAATCTGCCATTAAGACTAATAATCAATCGAAATTTTCAAAGCTAAAATACAGGTATTACTTAACTACAACCTGATACGCACTGCTGGGTTACAGTAGAAGAATTTATTGCCGCTGTTTAAATAGGGCTTCGGTGAATGTGGGTTAGAAAGACAATTGACTGAAAATGCTATGCTAGTTTAGCAAGTAGCGCCGCTGTTGCTAAAATGCCTCTAATTCTTGATTTAATGATGACTATTATATGATTGGATTATTGACCTTATATTATTGGATTATTGACCTAATTTAGCACTAAGTCAAAATCAGCCTTATTATATCATTATAAATCTACAAAACACGCAACGGGAGACGAGTAACGCATGGGCAAGGTAGTTGGCATCGACTTGGGTACAACCAACTCAGTAGTCGCCGTCATGGAGGGTGGCAAGCCGGTGGTGATTGCCAATGCAGAAGGAATGCGAACAACCCCCTCCGTAGTTGGCTTTAGCAAGGAAGGTGAACGGGTTGTAGGGCAAATGGCTAGACGACAAACCGTCCTTAATCCCCAAAATACCTTTTTTGCGGTGAAACGCTTTATTGGGCGCAAATATGGGGAATTAAACCCGGATTCTAAGCGCGTTCCTTATACTATCCGTAAAGATGAAATTGGCAATATTAAAGTTGCTTGTCCTCGGTTGAATAAGGAATTTTCCCCAGAAGAAATTTCGGCCATGGTGTTGAAAAAATTAGCTGATGATGCTAGTCGTTATTTGGGTGAACCTGTTACCGGGGCCGTGATTACTGTTCCTGCTTATTTTAATGATTCTCAGCGTCAAGCTACCCGCGACGCAGGCAAAATTGCAGGTTTAGATGTTTTACGCATTCTCAATGAACCCACAGCTGCATCTTTGGCTTACGGATTAGATCGAGGTGATTTGGAAACTATCCTCGTTTTTGACTTGGGTGGGGGAACTTTCGATGTATCCATTCTAGAAGTGGGAGACGGCGTATTTCAAGTTAAAGCTACTAGTGGAGATACTCAACTCGGTGGTAATGATTTTGATAAAACAATAGTTGATTGGTTGGCAAAAGAGTTCTTAGAAACAGAAGGTGTAGACCTAAGACGCGATCGCCAAGCGTTGCAAAGACTCCTGGAAGCCGCAGAAAAGGCTAAAATAGAACTTTCCGCAGTTAGTGTCACTGATATTAATTTACCTTTTATTACTGCCACGGAGGATGGTCCAAAACACCTAGAAACTCGCTTGACGCGATCGCAATTTGAAGGTTTATGTGTAGACTTGTTAGGTAGATTAAGAACACCAGTCAAGCGGGCTTTAAAGGATGCCGGACTCTCTCCCGTAGATATTGAGGAAGTGGTTTTGGTCGGTGGTTCTACTAGGATGCCTATGGTAAAACAGATCGTGCAAGACTTAATTGGCATCGAAGCCAGCGAAAACGTTAATCCTGATGAAGTTGTCGCCGTTGGTGCAGCTATTCAGAGCAGTATTCTCGTAGGTGAAACTAAGGATATTCTACTGTTAGATGTTACACCTCTGTCTTTAGGCTTGGAAACTATCGGCGGTGTGATGAAAAAACTTATACCAAGAAATACAACGATCCCAGTGCGTCGTTCGGATATCTTTTCTACTTCGGAAAATAATCAAAATAGCGTGGAAATCAATGTGGTGCAGGGTGAAAGGGACATGGCCACAGATAACAAGTCTTTGGGACGGTTTAAACTTTATGGTATCCCCCCAGCACCAAGAGGTATTCCCCAAGTTCAAGTATCTTTTGATATTGATGCTAATGGTATTTTACAGGTAACAGCCTTAGATCGTACTACGGGCAGGGAACAAAGCATCACCATTCAAGGCGCTTCGACTTTAAGCGAGTCTGAAGTTAATAGAATGATTCAGGATGCTCAAAAATACGCTAATATTGATAGACAAAGGAAGGAACGAGTTGAAAAACGTACCCGGGCAGAAGCTTTAATATTACAAGCAGAACGGCAATTACGCGAACTAGCGTTAGAAATGGGAATGCAATTCGCTCGTAACCGTCGTCAACGCATTGATAATATTTGTCGCAATTTACGAGAAAGTTTACAAGCTGATGAAGATCGGGGTATTGATCAGGCTTATGCTGATTTACAAGATGCTCTTTATGAACTGAATCAGGAAGTCCGTCAGTATTATACTGATGATGAAGATGATGATCTATTTGGCGCTATCCGTGATATCTTTGTCGGTGAAAAAGAACCGGAACGAGATATTTATCGGGATAATTACCGACAACGAGATTCATCTCAGCTGGGTGTTAATAGAGATTATAGCAAAAGAGCAAATCTTTCTCCTAATTATGAAAGTCCTACTCGCACTAAACGCCCTAGTTACCAAGATAATTGGGATGATGATGATTGGCTATAGGTTGATTTTGGATTTTGGATTTTGGATTTTGGATTTTGGAGTCACTATCTTTGATCTAAAATCTAATTTTCAATATTTGTAGGGAAGTATAAGCACAACTGACCACTAACAACTGACCACTAACAACTGACAACCAACAACTGACCACTAACAACTGACCACTAACAACTGACAACCAACAACTGACCACTAACAACTGACCACTAACAACTGACCACTAACAACTGACCACTAACAACTGACCACTAACAACTGACCACTAACAACTGACAACCAACAACTGACCACTAACAACTGACAACCAACAACTGACAACCAACAACTGACAACCAACAACTGACAACCAACAACTGACAACCAACAACTGACCACTAACAACTAACAACTGACAACCAACAACTGACAACCAACAACCAACAACTGACAACTGACCACTAAACTAACATTTAAATAACAAATTATGCAAAATTTGCAAAATTTTCGGGATTATTACGAGATTTTAGGAGTTCCTAAAGATGCTTCCAGTGAAGAAATTAAAAAGGTTTATCGTCGTTTAGCTAGACAATATCACCCCGACCTCAATCCTGGCAATAAGGAAGCAGAGGAAAAATTTAAAACCATTGGTGAGGCTTATGAAATCCTCTCTGATTCTAGCAGGCGATCGCAATATGATCAATTTAGTCGCTATTGGCAACAAAACGGCTTTGGAGGAAATAAACAAACTCCCAAGTCTAAAGGTTGGAATAACCGCACTCATGACCGTTCTAGTCAAGATGTAGACCCCAGCCAATTTAGCGATTTTGAAAGTTTTGTGAATCAGGTAATTGGTGTTAGTAACCGCAAAGAACCGAAAGGTAGTCCGGGAAATACCACCACTAGTGACCCCTTTCGCAGTCCTAGAACTAAAGTTGCATATACGGTTAATACTCCACCCCGTACTAACCGTCGAGATATTGAAGCTAGATTAACCTTACCTCTGGAGAAGGCTTATCAAGGTGGTAATGAAAGAATACGCTTAGAGGATGGGCGATCGCTCGAAGTGACTATGCCCCCAGCTATGGTAACGGGTCAAACTATTCGCCTCCGTAATCAAGGAATTAATGGCGGTGATTTATACTTAAAAATTACCGTTGATCCTCATCCCCTGTTTAAGCTAGAAGGTGCTAATATTCTCTGTCAAGTACCTGTAACTCCCAGTGAAGCAACATTGGGCGGACAAGTAGAAGCACCTACCCTTGATGGTCCAGTGAAAATGACTATTCCCCCAGGTGTGAGGTCTGGACAAAGATTCCGTCTTGGTAATAAAGGCTACCCACTCGAAAATGGACAACGGGGTGATCAACTAGTAGAAATTCAGATAGTAACTCCCAAAAATATTAGTCCTCAAGAGCGGGAACTGTATGAGAAATTAAGAGAAATTGAAACTTTTAAACCTCGTGCTGATTTAATTTAAGCCACACAGGATTATCAACCGCAGATTAATCTATACCTCACATCAAACATCCACCTTGTAGAGATAGAGGTTACATAAGTTACCAAAAATTGCCATAGACAGGGTTGAAAAGGAAATTATTCTTAGTGATCAACAACAGTGCTAGGCTTGACGGTATTGGGGACAATGGCACGATAAAATTCTATAACGATAAATTGCAATCAAGGTCTAAATGGCAGAAACACTATTTTTTAACGCTCTGCGGGAAGCTATTGACGAAGAAATGTCCCGCGACTCCAAGGTATTCGTTTTGGGTGAGGACGTAGGACACTATGGCGGTTCTTATAAAGTTACTAAAGATCTACACCAAAAGTATGGTGATTTGCGAGTTTTAGATACCCCTATTGCGGAAAATAGCTTTACGGGAATAGCTGTAGGGGCTGCTATGACCGGGTTACGTCCCATTATTGAAGGAATGAATATGGGCTTTCTGCTCCTGGCCTTCAACCAAATTTCTAATAACGCGGGTATGTTACGCTATACTTCCGGTGGTAACTTTAAAATCCCTATGGTCATTCGTGGTCCTGGAGGTGTGGGTAGACAATTAGGTGCGGAACATTCCCAGCGTCTAGAGGCTTATTTCCAAGCTGTTCCCGGTTTAAAAATTGTCGCTTGTTCGACACCTTACAATGCTAAAGGCTTACTGAAAGCAGCTATCCGTGATGATAACCCAGTGTTATTTTTTGAACACGTTTTACTTTATAATTTAAAACAAGACTTACCAGAAACAGAATATGTCCTCCCCCTCGACCAGGCTGAAGTTGTCCGTCAAGGTAAGGATGTGACAATTTTAACTTATTCACGGATGCGATACCATGTTTTACAAGCTGTGAAATCTTTGGAAAAACAAGGTTATGACCCAGAAGTTATTGATTTAATTTCTCTCAAACCTCTCGATTTTAACACTATTGGCGCGTCAATTCGCAAAACTCACCGCGTTATCGTTGTGGAGGAGTGTATGAGAACTGGGGGTATTGGTGCGGAATTAACCGCTTCTATTAATGACCGCTTATTTGATGAATTAGACGCTCCTGTATTGCGTCTTTCTTCTCAAGATATCCCCACTCCTTACAATGGTAATCTGGAACGTTTAACAATTGTGCAACCAGAGCAAATCATTGAAGCTGTCCAGAAAATAGTCGCTTTGCGAGTTTAGGTAGTTGTTCGTTGTCAGTTGTTCGTTGTCAGTTGTTCGTTGTCAGTTGTTCGTTGTCAGTTGTCAGTTGTTCGTTGTTTGATTACTTATGAACCACTGACCACTGACTACTGACCACTGACTATTGACCACTGACTATTGACCACTGACTATTGACCACTGACTATTGACCACTGACTATTGACCACTGACTACTGACCACTGACTATTGACCACTGACTATTGACCACTGACTATTGACCACTGACCACTGACTACTGACCACTGACTATTGACCACTGACCACTGACTATTGACCACTGACTATTGACCACTAACCACTGACCACTGACTACTGACCACTAACCACTGACTACTGACCACTAACCACTGACCACTGACTACTGACCACAACTGACAAAAAGAGCGTTATTATAACTTTTGTTAGTTGTGAGTTATGGTATGCAAAAACAGCGATCGCTATTAGCATTAATTATAGTCTTAGTAATTGCCGCTATTACGGTAATCATCAAAATTCCTGTACCCCTGGGATTAGATCTACGGGGTGGTTCTCAGCTTACCATTCAGGTGAAACCAACAGCGGAAATTCCCCAAATTACCGAAAGGGAATTGGAAGCTGTGAAAAAAGTGGTCGAAGGACGAATTAATGGTCTAGGGGTTTCTGAACCTGTAATTCAAACCGTGGGTACAGATAAAATTTTAGTCCAATTACCTGGTGTCAATGACCCAGAACAAGCAGAACGAATATTAGGTGGTACAGCGCAGTTGGAGTTCCGTATCCAAAAACCAAATACAGAAGCTCAACTTATAGCTTTACAGGTAACAAAAAACGACCTAAAAACCAAGCGGGAAGAGTTGAAAAAGACCAAAGATCAAGCTGCAATTAATACCAATAAACAAGAGTTTGATCAAAATAATCAAGCAATAGCAGAATTGTTTGAAAGTACCAACCCACCTCTGACTGGTAAATATCTCCAGGATGCCTATGGACAGCCCACTCAGGGCAATAATTGGGACGTGGCCATCCGTTTTGATCAAAAGGGCGGTGAACTCTTTGCAGGACTGACAAAAGACTTGGCGGGAACTGGTCGCAGTATCGGTATTTTCCTTGATAATGAACTGATTAGTTCACCAACAGTGGGAGTAGAATTTGCTGCTACTGGGATTACAGGTGGTTCTGCGGTAATTACAGGTCGTTTTCAAGCCCAAGCAGCCAATGATTTAGGGGTACAGTTGCGCGGTGGTGCATTACCCGTTCCTGTGGAAATTGCGGAAAGAAGAACAGTAGGCGCTACTTTAGGAAAAGATAGTATTCAAAGAAGTATCTATGCTGGTATTGGCGGTCTCATTCTGGTATTAATATTTATGGTATTGTACTACAGACTACCAGGAATGATCGCCAATGTATCACTATTAATTTACTCCCTACTCACTTGGGCTGCTTTCTGTTTACTGAGTGTCACCCTCACTTTACCCGGAATTGCGGGTTTTATTCTCAGTATCGGTATGGCTGTTGATGCTAATGTCTTAATTTTTGAACGCACTAGGGAAGAATTACAAGCTGGTAAATCTCTGTATCGTTCTGTAGAATCCGGTTTTTACCGCGCTTTTTCTAGTATCTTAGATAGTAATGTTACTACCTGGATTGCTTGTGCTGCTTTATTTTGGTTGGGTTCAGGACTAGTAAAAGGCTTCGCACTGACATTGGCTTTGGGTGTAGCAGTAAGTATGTTTACCGCAATTACTTGTAGTCGCACATTGATGTTTTTAGTTATTTCCATTCCCTCTTTGCGGAATACCAAACTTTATGCTCCTAATGTGCCAGTAATAAATAAGACAGGAGTGGCACAATGAGATTAGATATTAACAAAGCACGGGGTACATGGTGGACTATTTCCTGCGTTATTATCCTCAGTGGGATTATTTCCATGGTGATATCTTCTTTAAATCCCAATATTAAAGCCCCTTTGCGTCCTAGTTTGGACTTTATTGGCGGTACAAGGTTGCAATTGGTGCGAGATTGTGGCAAAATTGGTAATTGTGACCAGCCCATAGATATCAATGTTGTGCGAGAGGTGGCTAAATCTCAGGGTCTTGGTGATAGTAGTATCCAATTAATCTCTGAAAATGGTCAAGAAAATGGTGTCACTATCCGCACGAAAACACTCGCAGCCGAACAGCGTATCAATTTACAAAATGCTCTCAGTGAAAAAATCGGCACTTTCGACCCGCAAAAAAATCAAGATGACTCCGTTGGTGCAACTTTAGGAAAGGAGTTATTTACTTCTGGGGTCTGGGCTTTGATAGTTTCCTTTATAGGAATTACTATCTACATGGCTGTCAGATTTCAATGGGATTACGCTGTATTTGCCATTGTAGCCTTGTTTCACGACATTTTGATTACCACTGGGGTTTTCTCGATTTTGGGCTTGATTTTCGGCGTTGAAGTGGATAGTCTGTTTATTGTGGCTTTACTCACTATTACAGGTTTCTCTGTCAATGATACTGTTGTTATTTATGACCGCATTCGGGAAACTATTAAACAGTACCCTGAACAACCAATTGCTGATGTTGTTGATGATGCTGTTAACCAAACTTTAACTAGGTCAATTAATACTACTTTAACAACTCTACTGACATTAACTGCTATCTTCTTCTTTGGCGGGGAAACACTGCATAATTTTTCTTTAGCCTTAATTGTGGGTTTTATTATGGGAGCTTATTCTAGTATTTTCATTGCTAGTACATTACTAATTTGGTGGCGAGAACGTAGTCAAAATTACCCGGTTCAAACCCCTATCAGTTCCCCAGAAAGTTAAATTCATTGATCATTTGTTCCTAGTCGGAGACTGGGAACGAGATTAACAAGATTTTGTAAACGCAAGTTATACCATTCCTATGGATAAACCTGAAGTACCATTTGAGGGGGAACAATTAGCCTTAGACCCTGATTTTGCTCAACAAATACACAAACTACATCTCCTAACAGTATATGGTAGATGGTCATTTGCTGGATTTTTGTGGTTAACTATCGCACCTTTTTGTTTGTGGAATTTACGAACAGAAATTTATTTATTGCGACAATATTTTACCTGGGTAGGATTACGATACGCGCTGATTTTTCACCCTCTGTCTACTCTTGGTTTAAGCTTGTGTATTGCTATGACAACTTCTGTGTTAGTTTGGCAAAGTCGTAATATCCTTTGGGGATTACCATTAAAAGAGCAGGAAAATCTACAAAAGCAAGTTTATCACATTCGTCAACAAGGATCTACACATCCTCTATGGAAGTGGGTTTGTAAGTGAGTGGGTAATAGGTAATTGGTAATAGGTAATTGGTAATAGGTAATAGGTAATTGGTAATAGGTAATTGGTAATAGGTAATGGGTAATAGGTAATAGGTAATAGGTAATAGGTAATAGCAATGAAAGGGAGTTTTTTAATTTTTAATTGAAATGTTGCATATACATATACAGCCTTAGTAATTTTCAGGAAAATATGTCATAACAGAAGCGAACATATTGTGATAATTGGATAATTATAGATGAAATATTCTCAAATTCAATTTAGTCAAAGTCGTGGTGATATTGATATTTGTCAACTTCAAGAATTGTTTGATATTGCTGCTTTTTGGGCAAAAGGACGAAATATTAAAGATTTGGCTATAGCTATTGCTAATAGTGAACCTGTTATTTCCGTGTGGGATAAAGAATTATTAATTGGCTTTGCTAGAGCAACCTCTGATGGCATCTATCGTGCTACAATTTGGGATGTTGTCATTCATCCAGATTATCAAGGTAATGGACTAGGAAGCCAGTTAATAGAAACAGTTTTAAATCATCCCCGAATGCAAAAAGTAGAGCGTGTATATTTAATGACTACTCACCAACAAAAATTTTATGAAAAGATTGGTTTTCAGGTGAATAAAACAACGACAATGGTTTTATAAAATCTTGACAATTACCACCTACGCAAAATACCTCTCAAACTCTCTTGTCTTCGTGTCCTTTGCTCCTTTGTGGTTTATTATTCCCTAACTCGTGCATAAGTCCTCAGCATTTTGATCAATGAAGCAATAAACAATGAATAATCATCCTTATGCCTGGATAAACGAATCTCTGTCCACTATTCACCAGGCTGACTGGTATCGTTCCGTAGAAACTATTCACAGCCGTCCTGGTGCAACAGTGTTATTATCGGGGCGAGAAGTGATTAATTTTGCTAGTAATGATTACTTAGGACTGGCAGGTGATAAACGTTTACAAACAGCCGCCATTAATGCTATTCAAGAATTTGGCACTGGTAGTACAGGTTCTAGATTACTCAGTGGGCATCGGGAATTACACAGAGAATTAGAACGGGAAATAGCATCTAGCAAACAAACCCAAGACGCATTAGTATTTAGTTCCGGTTATTTGGCTAATCTAGGTACAATTGCGGCTATAGTCGGTAAAAGAGACTTAATTTTAGCTGATCAATTTAACCATTCCAGCCTCAAAAAAGGGGCAATTCTCAGTGGTGCAACGGTGATAGAATATCCGCACAGTGGGATAGCAGCACTATTACAAAACTTACAGCAATATCGGAAGAATTACCGACGCTGTTTAATAATTACTGATAGCGTTTTTAGCATGGATGGTGATTTATGTCCATTACCCCAACTACTAGATTTAGCGACAGAATTTAGTTGTATGCTACTGCTAGACGAGGCTCATGCTACGGGAGTCATGGGTAAAACTGGTGCTGGGTGTGTAGAACATTTCGGGTGTACAGGTAGAGAATTAATTCAAATTGGCACATTAAGTAAAGCTTTGGGGAGTTTGGGCGGATATGTAGCCGGTAGCAGCGCCCTAATTGACTTTTTACGCAATCGCGCCCCTAGTTGGATTTATACCACTGCCCTTTCTCCCGCAGACACAGCCGCAGCCTTAGCGGCCTTGAAAATAGTCCAACAAGAACCGCAAAGGCGATCGCAATTGTGGCAAAATGTCAACTATTTAAAACAATTAATTCAAGATAATTTACCTAATTTAAAATTATTACCAACGGAATCAGCGATATTATGTTTTCAATTACCCAACGCAGCCGCAGCATTAACAGCAGGAAAGCTAATGCAAGCATCAGGAATTTTCGCCCCGGCCATTCGTCCCCCTACAGTGAGTACAAGTCGGATTAGAATATCTGTCATGGCTACCCATGAATTAGCACATCTTCAGCAATTGGTGGAAGCGATCAAAACCATTGAATATTTCTAGTTCTTTAATAAAACTAATAACCATTGTGCTTTCCTTTTGGAATAAGTTAAATTAAAAGGCTCTACCGTGTTCCCTGTTCCCTCTTATCCAATTAGTAATTTAGCATAACAAGTACCCCAGAACCAATTAAAATTGGCAAGGAAATTTACTATGAAAACTTGCCAATAAAATATTATCAAAAGTTCTTAATCATTAACTAATTCATCTCGCCATTTTTCCCGTTTTTCTCTTTGTTCACGCACTTCTTCTTCCCTTTCTTTTTCTCTTGGTAATAGCCAACTTTTATGGTTGAGAGGTTTTTGTCTTTCCAAATGGTTAATAAACTGGATAATTGATAAATCAGCTTTGATAGGATTTTTTAAATAAAAACGCATAGTTGGTAAGATATTATTATGATTTGTAAGCAAGCGATCGCTAATTTTTTTCCCGAACCATAGCATCAATTTATTAATCAAATTTCCGCAAATACCTTGACGTTTTCTACACATTAATAAAGTTTGTCCTTGAGTTTTTCCTTCTGGTAATATCCGAGTTGTAAATATTATATGCAGATGGATAAAATCATTGCCCAATGTAATTATACCTGTTGTTCCATACCAATAACAAATACTGTAATTCAGAGGACTATTAAAGAACTTCTGGTATAGTTTTAACCAAAATGACTTACTACTAATATTAGTAATTGTACTAAAAATAATCGCATTTTCATTCAGTTCCTGTTTCTCCAAAACCATCCTGAATGGCAATTTATAAACTATACCAATTCTTTGTGTATCAATACCCTGAAGAAGCAGTACATTAGGATGACAATTAATATTAAATTCCCCATGAAGAACAAAGTCAAATTCCTGATTTTCCCAATCTAAAACAAAAGGTAATGGTTGTTGTGGAGTTTCCCCAGTCCATACCCAAATTATGCCATATTTCTCCGCTACTGGCCAAGTTTTGGCCTTGATGGCTACCGGTTGATCTAAATCAGGAACATCAACACAAATACCTTCTGTATCGAATTTCCACCGATGTAAAACACAACGTAATTCATTACCCTCGATTTTACCTTGGGCTAAACTTGCACCCATGTGAGGACAGTAACCATCTAAAATGATAGCACGTCTATCTTTACCGCGATATACTACTAAATCTCTTCCCAAAATTGTCACGGCTTTCACCTCACCTACCAATAAAGATTGAGAAGGTAATACCCAATACCAACCTTCGACAAAACTGACTGGTTGATTAAAAATTTTGGGTTTACGAATTGAGCTAAAATTATCTATATTTGTGTTCATCTTTAGGTTTTTAATCGCAGTAAAGCAGTTAGTTTATACCTATCATGAACAAGTCAAAAAAACAGTTATCATGAGTACCATCATCAACTTAACAAATCACTAAAACCTACGCAACTGCGATTATATCTGATATATTAGTCAGAGGATCTCAATTTTCAGTTATATAATTTAAGTTTTCTCAATTTCACTATCTTGAGTAGCTGTATGAATATGTTACAAGTTATTTATTCTGATGAGTTTTTAGACCATAAAACTGGAATCTACCACCCAGAAAAACCAGCCCGGTTAACAGCCATAGTTGATGCTTTAAAAGCTACAAGTTTTGCTGGAAAAATTACCTGGAAATTACCTACACCAGTGATCTCAAAACCGTCTTTGATGTCTTGGATACAAACTGTTCATTCCACAACTTATATTCACAAACTTAAAAATATCGCTGCTAATGGTGGTGGTTATTTAGATAGAGATACTCCCGTCTCTTCCCGTAGTTATGATGTCGCTTTGTTAGCAGTTAGCGCTTGGTTAGATGGAGTTGATACAGTTATTAATACAGCCAATCCCGCTTTTGTCTTAGCGCGTCCACCTGGACATCATGCGGTTAGTGATACAGGTATGGGTTTTTGTCTATTTTCTAATGCTGCGATCGCAGCCTTTTACGCTTTACAACAACCAGAAATTAAGCGTGTTGCTATCCTAGATTGGGACGTACATCACGGTAATGGTACGGAAGCAATAGTCGAAACTCACCCACAAATTGCTTATATTTCCCTTCACCAATATCCAGCTTATCCTGGTACAGGGGATGCTTCTCAACAAGGTTTACACAATAATGTCTTAAATTTACCTATTTCTCCTGGTAGTGATATTACTGTCTATCAACCCCTATGGGAAAACCATATATTACCATTTTTAAATAATTTTTCCCCAGATTTACTGATTGTGAGCGCTGGTTATGATGCTAATGCTAATGATCCTTTAGCAAGTGTGAATTTACAACCAGAGGATTTTAGTTTATTTACAGAATATTGTTTGAGTATAACCAGAAAAATCATGTTTGGTTTAGAAGGAGGTTATGATTTACCAAGTCTTGCTAAATCAGTAATTGCTACTATTCAAACCTGTATTAGTTAGTCTTTTTTAGTAACTCCATATTCCACTAAATTTAAGACTTTACTACCTAGAGAATAACAATGTGTAAATATAGGAATAATATTTGATTTTTGATAGCTTGCGTGGCGTAGCCATACAAGACTCAGTAGGTATCAATTCTCTCTTTCTTCGGAGTGTTCCCAGTTAAGAGTTCCCTGTTCCCTGACCACACAAATAAATTCACAGAATCAAACCGGATTCCTATAGTTAAAAGTTATCAAAATTATCAAATCTTTCGTAATAAAACTTTGTCATCATGTCATCAAAGAGCTAAAGTTTTGTTAAGATAAAATCACTGGGAACTTCATAAAAAGTACCAGTAGTTATCTAAAGTTCAGAAGGTGAACAAATGACCACCTACATTTTTTTTGACCAAGCACTCCAGATACTTACCACTGCTTTTTTCGCCTCAATAATGATACTAATGACCTTTTCTAGTATAGGTTTAGCAGTGATGGAAACAATTGAAAAAACGCGAGACAGCTAAAAATACACTTCACCAAAATCTCATCTACAATCTGTTACCATTACCATAAGCAGAATCATCTGCGTTTAATTCTGAATTTTTGTACCTCACCAAAAAGTAATTTCATTTTTGGGTGTTGCTGAATAAAAGCATAATTTTATTTCACACCCAGAGTCTCAAGGCGTGGAGAGTAAGAATTCGAGAGTTTCGACTTTCATACCCCAATTCGCCAAAGTCCAATTTTGAAACCCACCCAGGTGGGTTTTGTCTATTTAGACAGAAACTAAGCGACGCAAAGACTCAGCCCGACGTTTAGCAACCGCATTATTAGGTGCTATTTTCAGAGTAGCCTCATACATTTCCAAAGCTTGAGCATTCAATTTTTTCTTCTCATAAGCGTGTCCGAGATTATTTAGGGCTGATACATAATCTGGGTTCAATTTGATAGCTTCCTTATACTGACGAATTGCTAAATCATATTGTTCTTGAGCAAAATAAACATATCCCAACCCATTGTAAATAGGAGCAATAGATTCTTCTCCCTCTTCTGCGGCTGCTTTTAGAGCTTTTTGAAATAAAACTATAGCTTGGCTAAATACTTTTTTCTCTGAATAAATACTAGCTAATTCATAATATTCTTGCACCGTACCTTTTTCTTTAGTTAATTTGTTTTTTAACTTGTTTAAAGAACTTTCTAGTCTCCGAGTTTTGAACACCTGACGAAAAACACTCACACCAGCAAATGCTAGTAAACCCACAAAAGTTGAGAGATAAATAATTACTAAATTGTTATCCATTTTCTACAAATACTTATTAAATTAAAATGTGTTCGGTTCTCGATATTCAACTTCTTTCACCAGCTAAGGATCTTCCATTGATTAATACTACAATCCCCAATATTTTATCCTTTCTTTTAGCCAACCTGCAACTGTATAACGGGCAATAGCTTCATTTACTTTACGTCTTAATTCATCATATTGCAACCCTTTTGGCATAACTACAGATAATGGTTCTGTTGATAATTTAGCTGGTAATATGTGATATTCAGGATATGCTTGTACCCAACCACTCAGAACGCTAAAATCCGCAGCAAAACCATCTACCTGATTATTCTCTATTTTTTCCCACCCTTCTCTGTAGGAATGGACAGCAATCAATTGAGCAGATGGTGTAAAATATTTTAAGTAATAAATGGTGCTAGAGTAATTAAGAACAGCTATTTTACTTTTTCCCACATCTCTCAATTCTTGAATAGATGTATTTTTTGTAGCTATCGCTGCACCATCATAGTAGTAAGGAACACTAAAGCTAACAATGCGAGAACGCGAAGCTGTAGCTGTCACCCCAGCGACAGCTAAATCAACTTGCTGATTAAATACTACAGGTAAGCGATCGCTATTAGCTACTGGTTGCAATTTGACAGCATTGACCTTCCCTAATAAATCACTGGCCAAATGCTTGGCCAAATCAATTTCTAACCCCTGTAAATTGCCTTTAACGTCCCTAAAACCCAGAGGACGAAGGTTGTTCTTAACTGCTAGATTTAGATAGCCTCGCTGCTCAATTTCCGCCATTGTCGCCGCAGATACAGTCAAGTTGTCACCTAGAAAAAATAGGCTAATCATCAGTAACAAGGTAGCGGATAATACCAGATGTAACTTCCTGATCATTGCCCAGGGTTTTACTCCCATGAAAAACTCCAAAAAATTTCTTGATTTTTAATTTTCAATTCTCCGAAGTGGCCATTTGTTACATCCGTTATTCATCCGTTTCCGCCTTTATCCCTGAACTGAACTAGCCAACTGTGCAATTTTAGCAAAACTTGCCGGATCAAGAACCGCCAATTGTGCCAACATTTTGCGGTTTAGTTCTACATTAGCCTTTTTCAGATTACCAATTAAACGGCTGTAGCTTAAACCCTGTTGTCTGGAAGCTGCATTAATACGTGCTATCCACAGACGACGAAAATCACGCTTTTTCTTTTTGCGATCACGGTAAGCGTTTCTTAGCGCCTTCATTACCTGTTGATTAGCGGTTCTAAACAAAGTGGAGTGAGAACCACGAAAACCTTTAGCTAATTTGAGAATTTTATTGCGGCGTTTACGAGCTACATTACCGCGTTTTACCCGAGTCATATTTTATTACCTGTGTTCTTTTACAAATATGGAAGCATTAAGCGCACGTTCTCTTCGTCCCGTTCATGAACAACGGCCATTTTTGACATATTGCTCTTTTTACTAGAGGATTTATGCTCTAATAAATGGTTTTTGAAAGGTTTACGGCGGACAATTTTACCGCTACCAGTGGCACGGAATCTCTTGGCCGCAGCCTTGCGAGTCTTTAGTTTAGGCATGGGATGGCTTTAATTCAACACAATCTACTATTATATACGAGAAAAGGCAAATTGTATGCCCCATTGGCAATATCGGCAAGGATTCCCAAAATATTTTAATTCAAGACTTGACAAGGCGAAAATTTTTGGGGGTTCGCATCTTCGTTAGCTTGGTATTTTAATCTCTTCTCTTCTCTCGCGTCGAGACTTGTAAACTGTAACATTTAAGGGTTACAGAAAATATTAAGAATTGTGAACAGGTGATTTTGTACGAAGTCTTGCGGGTTCTGGGTTTTGGATACCTGGTACTGGGTTTTTTGGTTTTTCAGTGGTTTTTCAGAAAAAACCTGTAGTACAATACCGAATAAATCATGTACTAGACGCGAAAACCCATATCCTGAACGTTCTTACATCCTGGGTATCCTGTTTGGTGACAAATTAGGATTAGGATTATAACAATTAGCCTTGACAAACTT
>JBJUHT010000181.1:0-2608 GCA_046070105.1 Dolichospermum sp. | reverse complement strand
ATCTCTTAACCAGAGTGCTAATATCAACAATTCTGGTATCTACGAGTTCCAAGCAGGAGAGATTAGTAATGCTCCTAATAGTGTAGGGGTCTTTAACAATTCTGGCACTTTCCGTAAAACCAATTCAAGTTTAGGAATAGTCGCTCTTCCTTTCTACAATACGGGAACGATCGAATCCTTGATGGGAACAGTGAGTTTTTATAATAGTTACACTCACAACAATGCTAACCTAATTCTCAAAGGAGGTAATTTCAATTTTATTAACCCCTTGACGATTAATGGTGGAAATATAGAAGGTAATGGTAATATTAATGCCGCAATAACCAATTCTGGATTAATTAATCCCCGTTACGCTAGTAATACAGAATTTGGTCGTCTGACTATCAACGGTAACTATACCGAAACCAATAATGCAACAATCAATATTCAACTGGGTGGCAATACCGCAGGAACAAATTTTGATCAAGTGGATATTAATGGAACTGCCACATTTGATGGAACTTTGAATGTTAGCTTACTGAATAACTTTACTCCGACTCTTGGTAGTACCTTTGATGTTTTGACCTACGATTCTTTGAGCTTCTTATCTAACCTTAATTTTACAGGTTTAGATATTAACTCAACTCTTCAATTTTTACCCCAGTGGTTTAACAATAAGCTCACGTTAAAAGTAGTTGATAAAGCCAATGCGACTAATATTAACGTCACCACAAATCAAGATGTAGTTAATGCTAGTGACGGTTTATTGTCTCTTCGGGAAGCGGTGATAGAAGCAAATCAAAATGGTTCAGATAATACCATCATTCTGGGCGCGCAAACCTATAATTTGAGCTTTAGTGGTGGCTCTGATGATAATTTTGCCGCCACAGGAGATTTAGATATATTACCGCGTGGTGGTCGTCTCACAATTCGAGGTCAAGGAGCAAACCAGACCTTTATCAGCACCAGCAATTTAGCAAATATATTTGAGATTCATTCAGGTGCAACCATCAATTTTCAAGACGTAACTATCATTACCAGCGTTACCTTAGCTCTATCCTCTGCAAGCGTCACCGAAGACGGCACTTCCAACCTAGTCTATACCTTTACCCGGGCTGGAGACTCTAGCAATGCCCTCACTGTTAACTACACCGTTGGTGGTACTGCCACAATAGGAACAGATTACACAGGAATTGCCACCGCAGAAACCACAAAAACCGTCACCTTTGCCGCAGGGTCATCCACCGCCACAGTTACTGTTGATCCTACCACTGACACCACGGTAGAAAATGATGAAACAGCCATTTTAACCCTAGTATCTGGAACTGGTTACACCATTGGTACTACGAGTGAAGTTACAGGGACAATTACCAATGATGAGACTCAAGTTACCCTAGCGGTTTCTCCCAACACAGTTACAGAAGACGGCACATCCAACCTCATCTACACCTTCACCCGCACGGGAGTTACAACAAATGCCCTCACCGTCAACTACACCGTCGGCGGAACTGCCACAATAGGCACAGATTATACAGGAATTGCTACCGCAGGAACCACAAAAACCGTCACCTTTGCCGCAGGGTCATCCACTGCTACGGTTACAGTTGACCCCACTGCTGATACCACGATAGAAAGTGATGAAACAGTCATCTTAACCCTAGCATCTGGAACGGGTTACACCATTGGGACATCTGGTGCAGTCGCTGGAACGATTATGAACGATGATCAACCTAGCCAACCTACAGCTACTTTAGTTGGCGAGTATATTAATAGCACATTTCGCAATGCTCAAAGTGTGCAAGTAGTGGGCAACTACGCTTACGTGGCTGATTATACTTTAGGATTGCAAATCATCGACATCAGTAACCCTAAAACCCCCATTCTCAAAGGGAATTATAATACATCTGGCTATGCAAGTGGTGTCCAAGTAGTTAGCAACTACGCTTATGTTGCTGATGATTTTAAAGGACTGCAAATAATCGACATCTCCAACCCTACAAACCCAATTCTCAAAGGGAATTATGATACACCTGACTATGCAAGTGGTCTTCAAATAGTCGGCAACTACGCTTATGTTGCTGATGGTGGTTCAGGACTGCAAATCATTGATATTAGCAACCCCACAACTCCCACTCTCAAGGGGAATTATGACACATCAGGCAGCGCTCAAAGTGTGCAAGTAGTGGGCAACTACGCTTACGTAGCTGATTATGCAGGTGGCTTAAAGATTATTGATGTGAGTGAATTTAACAAACTAGACAAGGTCTTTCCCGTAATTCAAAGCGGTAGCAGTAGTAATGATTCCCTTACCGGAACAACAGGAAATGACTACATAAATGGGGGTGGAGGTGCAGATACTCTAACTGGTCTTGCGGGTGCAGATACCTTTATCTTCCAATTTGGACAATCCCCAGTATCAGCAGCAGACAGAATTACGGACTTTGCCATTGGCACTGATAAAATTGATCTAGTGAGTCAAGCTGGAATTGCTGTAAATGCCCCCACTGACTTTAGTCGTGCAGCAGACAGCAACGCAACCACTTTGCAAAATGTTATCAATAGCGTATTTACTGATGCTAATGGAGCATTAACTGGCAATCAGGCTTTAGGGGTAAATAGTGCAGCTTTA
>JBJUHT010000180.1:0-24691 GCA_046070105.1 Dolichospermum sp. | reverse complement strand
ATACCGCGAGACTTTAATGGAGCCGTGGGGATTTTCCTCAAGGCAATGTGGGATACCACCTTTACCAACTCAGTTGGTGATGTTGTACTGGACATTCACGATATCTCAGATGTCAGGGAATGTCTCGGTTAAAAGTATCAGATATAAATAAACTGGCATTGGTGAATAAAAGTATGAATTTACCTCACGCAAAGGCGCAAAGGCGCAAAGAGTAAAAATTTAGGGGAATTTTTGATTTTTCAAATTCAGCAATGCTTATAAACTCATCTGCGTCAATCTGCGTTTATTTGCGTTTAAATCCCCGATTCTTATTTTATTTGAAATTACTATATTGCTAATTGTTTTTACTTATGAAAACCTCCACAGAAACATCAATCAAAACCCTCGCGGAAACTGCACACCAAGCCATTGAAAAGCACTTTGTAAAAACTATAAAATGGGAAAAAGCAGTTAAAAACAACGAAGATACAGAAGCAGTACATCAAATGCGGGTGGGAATGCGACGTTTAAGAACTGCTGTCAGTAGATTTGAAAAATATTTAATTTTACCAAAATCAATTAGTGATAAAAATATTGGTAAATTTGCTCGGATTTTAGGTAGTCTGAGAGATTTAGATGTCCTTGAAGAAATTTTGCAAAAAGATTACCAACCCCATTTAGTTGCTAAAGAACAGGAATTTATAAAAACAGCTTTGACGGAATTGGATAAACAGCGAGAAATTGCATTTTCTCATGTTCAGAAAATATTTAAAAATGAAAATTATAAGTCATTTAAAAATGAATGTGAGTCTTGGTTAAAAAATCCCAGTTATCAGGAATTTTCATCTATACCAATTTATTATATATTACCAGATTTACTCTCACCAGAAGTTAGTCAATTCTGCTTACACCCCGGTTGGCTAATTGGGACTAAAATTATTAATTCAGAAATAGTAATACAAACAAAATGGACACCAATTCAATTAGAAGAACATTTAAAAACAGAAGGTGAAACTCTTCATAGTTTGCGGAAACAAGCTAAACGTCTCCGCTACCAAATGGAGTTATTCACTGAATTATATGGTGAGTCTTTTGCTGCACATATTCATGATGTTAAAAATATCCAAGAAATCTTGGGCATGATTCAAGATAATATGGTTTTACATGAGTGGTTAGAAAATATATTCAAATCAGAACTTGACAGGGAATTACCAGGGTTAACGACGCTATTAGCCGCAAATCGTCATCAATTATGGCAAGAATGGCAACCACTACAAAAGCGTTATTTGCAAGCAGATACTAGATATAATTTACATTTGGTGGTATTACAACCTATTTTGACAGATATTAAATAACCAGAAAAATATTAAAATATTAAAAATATTAATTTATAATATGTCTAAATAATGTCAGTTCCTTGGGAAAAATCTCGGAAATCCCTCTCGTAAGGGGTACAGGATGTCCAAGATTGAAGGATTTACAGGATTAAAACAGAAAATGACTCACCAATTACCCATTTGACAACTGACAACTAACAACTAACAACTGACAACTGACAACTGACAACTAACAACTGACAACTGACAACTGACAACTGACAACTGACCACTGACCACCTAAATATCTAATTAACTTGTTTTCCGTAGTCGGGAAGATCCCTTATGAAGTTATCTATAAAATTGTGTATGTGTAGATTAGATAGGAAATTAAAATTATGAAAGTTAATTTACAACTGGCCCTTAATGATGGTAATTTAGACTTAAATCAAATTAGCACTCAACGTCAATTAGCAATTTCTGTTTCTGCTAGTGGTGAAACTATAGATCGGACTTTACCATTGAATTTATGCCTAATTCTCGATCATAGTGGTTCAATGGGGGGAAAATCCCTGGAAACTGTGAAAACTGCAGCCTGTTTGTTGGTAGATCGTTTGAGTCCTGAAGATCGACTCAGTGTTGTTGTTTTTGACCACCGGGCTAAGGTTTTAGTTCCCAATCAGTTAATTAAAGATCCAGAATCGATCAAAAGGCAAATTAAGCAACTCAGCGCTGAAGGTGGAACTTCTATTGATGAGGGTTTGCGTTTGGGAATTGAGGAATTAGCTAAGGGCAAAAAAGATACAGTTTCTCAAGCATTTTTACTTACTGACGGAGAAAATGAACATGGTGATAATGAACGCTGTTTGAAATTTGCCCAATTAGCAGCAAATTATGACTTAACCCTGAATACATTAGGATTTGGTGACAATTGGAATGATAAGGTTTTAGAGAAAATTGCTGATGCGGGTATGGGTACGTTGTCTTATATTCAACAACCAGATCAGGCAGTAACTGAGTTTGGGAGATTGTTCAATCGGATGCAAACAGTAGGATTGACTAACGCTTATCTGTTAATATCACTGATGCCAAATGTGCGGTTAGCAGAACTGAAACCTATTGCTCAAGTGTCTCCAGATACTATAGATTTACCAATACAAGCAGAAAGTGATGGCCGATTGGGGGTGAGATTAGGTGATTTAATGACAGACGTGGAACGGGTGGTTTTAGTTAATATTTATGTGGGACAATTGCCAGAAGGTAAACAGGCGATCGCTAATATTCAAGTTCGCTACGATAACCCTGCCCATAATAACCCCATCGGGCTATACTCCCCCAATCTACCAATTTACGCTGATGTCACCAGGGACTACCAACCAGCACTAAATCCCCAGGTCAAACAGTGGATTTTGGCTTTAGCTAAATATCGTCAAACCCAGTTAGCCGAAACGAAATTACAGCAAGGTGATCGGGCTGGTGCTGCAACGATGTTACAAACGGCC
Source organism: Dolichospermum sp. (assembly GCA_046070105.1). Lineage (GTDB taxonomy): Bacteria > Cyanobacteriota > Cyanobacteriia > Cyanobacteriales > Nostocaceae > Dolichospermum. Next base: position 21,894 of record JBJUHT010000180.1, on the reverse strand, counting down.
GCAAAAACTGCTTTGCAAATGGGTGATAGTAATGCAGCAACAGTTTTACAAGTTTCAGCTACACGCTTGCAAGCCGGGGAAGAGTTATCAGAAAGCGATCGCAAAAAAACCAGAATTGTCTCAAAAACTATTTTGCAAAATGCTTCCCCTCAATGAAAGTTCAACTAATATCAGCTTTAAATGATACTAACGTTGATGCTGCCCAAGTAAGTAATCAACGTCAACTCTCAATTTCTATGTCCGCGATTCCGGCTGGGTTTGAACAAACTTTGCCCTTAAATCTGTGCTTGATTCTCGATCAAAGTGGTTCTATGTCTGGTGAACCCATGAATACGGTGATGCAAGCCGTGGAACAATTACTGGATCAATTAAAGCTTGGCGATCGCATTTCAGTCATCGCTTTTGCTGGCACTGCGAGGGTCATTATCCCCAATCAAATCGTCAGCGATAGAAATAGTATCAAAACCCAGCTAAAAGCCAAATTAAAGGCTGCTGGCGGTACGGTGATTGCTGAAGGTTTGTCTTTAGGGATCACAGAACTACTTAAAGGCACAAAAGGCGCTGTTTCCCAAGCTTTCCTACTGACAGATGGCCATGGAGATAAGGGGCTACAAATCTGGAAATGGCAAATTGGACCCAATGACAATAAACGTTGTTTACAACTAGCCAAAAAAGCCGCTAAACTCAATCTCACAATTAACACCCTGGGTTTTGGTGATGACTGGAATCAAAATCTACTGGAAAAAATCGCTGATGCAGGCGGTGGTACTCTAGTTTATATCGAGAATCCTGAACAAGCTGTTACCCAATTTGCCAGGTTGTTTCGTCGGGTGCAGTTAGTAGGATTAACAAATGCCCATTTACTGCTATCTTTCGTTCCTGGTGTGCGGTTAGCAGAACTTAAACCCATAGCCCAAGTAGCCCCAGATACTATTGAGTTACCAGTAGAAACCGATGCTAATGGCACTTTGGTGTTACGGTTGGGGGATTTAATGAAAGATGTGGAACGAGTAGTTTTAGCGAATATTTATCTGGGACAATTACCAGAAGGAAAACAGGTCATTGGCCATATCCAAATTCGCTATGATGACCCATCTTTGAATAAACAGGGTTTACTTTCGCCATTAGCGCCAATATATGCTAATTTTACCAAATCTTACGAACCGGCTCTCAATTCTCAGGTGTTACACTCAATTTTGCTCTTAGCTAAATATCGTCAAACTCAATTGGCTGAGGCAAAATTGGCAATAGGCGACGCAAAGGGTGCTGCTACAATGTTACAAACTGCTGCTAATACCGCTTTACAAATCGGTGATAGCAGTGCAGTAACGGTGTTACAAGTTTCGGCTACTCGGTTACAAGCTGGTGAAGAACTTTCAAAAAGCGATCAGAAAAAGACGAAAATCGCATCAAAAACAGTTTTGAAAGAATAGTCTAGGGGTAGGCTCAAAAGCCTGCCCTGGAGAATGTAAAAAATCAAGGGTTTTGATGCTAGTCTAAATATAGATTAATTTAGAATATCAAAAATATCAATTTTAATGAAAATGAAGAGTTTCAAAATTCCACAACAATATCAATTCGGGATTACATTAATTATAAAAATTGATGAACCTCTATTTAATCGCCTACTGAATGCAATAACAGAAGTTCATCCTTTTGTAGATATAGATAGTTTAGTATTGGAAATTTCTCCAAAAATAGAGGAAGTCTCTATTAATGATTTGCAACAGATTTTAAGAGCTATTCATTCAATTTACTCTCTTCGCATCCAAGAAAACCTTAAAAATACTGAAATAATTACAGGGTTAATTAATGCTGTTTCCAGTGATGACACATTTTCACAATTATCTGCCGAAGAATTAGCACATTTTAAACAAAGACTAACTAAAATATTGGCAATTGATGGAGCTATTAGTATTTCTTCTCAAGCGATAAGTTTGTTACAAGAGTATGATAGTATATTCCTAAATTCCCGAATAATTACAGATGTCAGACCCGTTTTCAAAGCAGAAACAAAAGCAGGAATTGCTGGGGCTTTAGTAGTTCATACCTTAAAAATTGCCTATCAAGATGCAAGCGGTTCAAAAGAGTTTTATGTGGCTTTAGATTCAACAGATGTAAAAAAGTTACAAGAACAATTATCTCAATCTCTAATAGAAGCAAAAGTTATTCAGGCTATACTAAATAAAGCTGATGTCGTTTATTTAGATCCTAACTCTAGTTCAAAGTAAGGAGACACAATGTTGCTCATAAATTCAGAAAATCAAAATCTACTCAAAACTAATTTTTTAGCTCATACACTTGTTCAAACTGAAAAAAAATATACCGATGATTGGTATATTCAATTTCCTAAAACATATCAAGAAAAAAACTGGCTGACAGAAGATACTAAACCATCTGATAAGTTCGGTATAGTTTCTAAATTCTACACAATAGAAAACATTCTTGCTGTCAACAGATTTTTGGAAAATCATGCAAATTTGATAGATGTTATTCTAAAAGCACATCCACAAATAAGAAAGTATTTCCCAACTGAGAAATTGCGATTAAAATTGTTTTCTGATCCTGAATCTCCTCAATGGGAAAAACTCGTACTTTCTATTTTTGCTAATCCAGAATCTGTTGATGAAGCCTTAAATCAACTAGAGGAATTTGATGAAAATTGGTGGATAGATGCTTCATCTGGTATTGCTGTAAATCTTTGTATTAATTTGGACTTTGAATGAAATTCGACCGGTTAAGTTATCTAGAGGTTGCAGAAACTTTATATAATGAAGTAATTAGTACCTCAAATCAGGCAAATAGTGCATCAATTAATGAAGCTAAAATACGTTCTTGTATTAGTAGAGCGTATTACTCCGCTTTTTGTTTAACTAGAAACTACTTAAGAGATTTTGAAGGATATAGTAATTTAAAAACTCTTAAGTTTAATGTGCATAACTATGTAATTGAAGAATTAGGGAATAGCAAAAAACGTGACTTTAATAAGTTAGGAAACATTTTAGATCGTTTACGGCTATCAAGAGTTGAAGTTGACTATCAAGATATGGTTTCTTTTAATCTCATTTCTAAAGCGAAAATAGCTATTGTGGATGCAAAAAAAGTAGTTCAGTTATTACAGAAGTTTAGCAGTAATCAAAAACCATAGGATTTTTTTGTCAGAATCAGGATGTCCAGGATTTAAGGATTTACAGGATTGTTATTTATGAATTGTTTGTGAGTTGATAATATTATTGCACCTATTAAAATTCCTAAAATCTTTTTCACATCCTTGATATAATATTCAGTTAAATCAATAGAAATAGTTTGATCTTCTAACCTCAAAAACTGCCAAATAGTACCGATAGTTACAGCACCATAAACAATCTTAATCGCATTTTGTTTTTGTTCATTAAACAATTGAGCAGCCAACATTTCAGCTATACATTGAGCCAAACCTAATTTCAAGTTTTCATTTTTACTTTCTACCAATGTAATTACAGGTGCGCGAATAAAAAGCTGTTCTTTAGAAAGACTAATTAGGAAATCACAAAAACCATTTAAACCTTGTTGATTATCAACATTAAAATCTACTCCCGAAAATAAACTGATTTCATTATTTAACTTTCTTCTTACTTCAAGTAAAATTGGACTAATTATCATCTCAGAACGGGCTTTTTCAGTATTAATTGAAACAGCTAAATCAACATTCTCCTTGAGGATTGTTGTTAGTAAATTACTAGGTTCTTCCTCTGGTATATCTGCAAATAATCCTGATACTTCATTTAATGTCAATTCAAATTTTTGGATAATTTCACTTAATTTAAAATCACTGTAAGCCATCTTTATCTACCTTGTTACTTTTAATAATTAGTTGGGAGAAAAAGCCTGTCTTCTGGCTTTTCTGTGAGCTTTTTGTTCTTGGGTCTACTGAATTTCGGGAAATACTCGACCACGACAGACAACCCTTAACCCATTGAAAATTTGATTAATCACTTGAGTGTGTGGTCTATTTTAACCTAAAAAACGACTATTAAAAATAGTCGAGGTTTTTGCTTGCAAAAAAAACGCCAATAAAGAAGATCAAGGGGTTGACATTTGCTTTTAAATTTGTTATGCTGAAATTGATAAGGAAGAACTATCTTATTATAAATTAGTTGGCATAAAAAATACCCACTCAGTTTTACTACTTTACTGGTGGGTATTAATTAAATTAGAGCCGCAGGGATACGACCTTCGTAAAACTACTTGCTTTCGGTGAAATCAGCATCAATGACATCATCACCAGAGGGAGCAGAACCACCACCGGGGGATTGAGCGCCAGCAGCACCAGCATCACCACCAGCTTGTTGGTAAATATTACTACCAATAGCAAACAGAGCTTGTTGCAGTTCTGGTGTTAATTTCTGGATTTGAGCATCATCTTCCTTGGCTATAGCGTCCCGAACTTCTTTCACTAAACCCTCAACCTTAGTCTTATCAGCAGCGGGGACTTTATCACCCAATTCTTGTAACTGCTTTTCTGCTTGATAAGCTAGAGTATCAGCTTGGTTTTTGCGTTCGATTTTTTCACGACGCTCCTTATCAGCAGAAGCATTTTTCTCAGCTTCTCTGACCATGCGTTCTACATCATTTTTGTCAAGAGTAGAAGCACCTGTTATACTAATAGATTGTTCCTTACCAGTACCTTTATCCTTAGCCGCAACATTGAGAATACCGTTAGCGTCAATATCAAAAGTAACTTCAATTTGGGGAACACCACGGGGAGCAGGAGGAATACCATCCAAACGGAAAGTACCTAAACTCTTGTTATCATTAGCAAATTCTCTCTCACCTTGGAGAACGTGAATTTCTACGTTGGTTTGTCCGTCTACAGCAGTAGAGAACACTTCTGATTTTTTGGTGGGAATTGTAGTATTACGAGGGATAATCTTAGTCATGACACCGCCCAAGGTTTCTACACCCAAAGACAATGGTGTTACATCTAACAACAAGATACCCGTAACATCACCTGCTAAAACCCCCGCTTGAATAGCAGCACCAACAGCCACCACCTCATCAGGGTTAACGCTTTGGTTAGGATCTTTACCTAAAACCCGCTTAACCACATCCTGAACAGCAGGAATCCGAGTAGAACCACCAACAAGAACAACTTCGTCAATATTGGTTTTATTTAATTTCGCGTCTCTGAGAGCATTTTCCACGGGAATGCGGCAACGGTCAATTAAATCAGAACAGAGTTCTTCAAAAGTGGCACGAGTCAGAGTTGTATCTAAATGCTTTGGTCCGTCCTGGGTAGCGGTGATAAATGGTAGGTTAATTTCCGCTTGGGTAACGCTAGAAAGTTCGATTTTAGCTTTTTCTGCCGCTTCTGTCAAACGTTGTAAAGCTTGTTTGTCCTTACGGAGGTCAATACCTTCATCTTTTTTGAACTTTTCCGCCAAGAAATCAACAATTTTTTTATCAAAGTCGTCACCACCTAAGTGAGTATCACCAGAGGTTGATAATACCTCAAACACACCATCACCAACTTCCAGAACAGATACGTCAAAAGTACCACCACCCAAGTCAAATACGAGGATAGTTTCATTGCTCTTCTTATCAAAACCATAAGCTAGAGAAGCAGCCGTAGGTTCGTTGATAATCCGTAATACTTCAATACCAGCGATTTTACCAGCGTCCTTAGTTGCTTGACGTTGGGAGTCGTTGAAATAAGCGGGAACGGTAATTACTGCTTGGGTAACAGTTTCCCCCAGGTACTTACTAGCATCTTCCACTAATTTGCGGAGAACCTTGGCGGATATTTCTTCAGGAGCAAATTGTTTACCAGCGCCGGGAGAATCTACTTTAACGTTACCACCGCTACCAAGGACTTTATAGGAAACTTCTGTAGCTTCATTAGTGATTTCGTCATAACGACGACCAATAAAGCGTTTGACAGAATAAAAAGTATTTTCGGGGTTCATTACCGCTTGACGTTTAGCGATTTGACCAACTAAATTATCACCATTTTTAGCGAAGGCAACCACAGAGGGTGTTGTTCTAAAACCTTCCGCATTAGCGATAACAGTGGGTTTACCACCTTCCATTACTGCCACACAGGAGTTAGTCGTACCTAAATCAATTCCAACTACTTTTGCCATTTTGGTTTTTTACTCCGTATAAAATTACTAAATGAATGAATCAGAGAGAATATAAAATTGCATTAACTAACTGTCAATAACAAAGCGATTCAAATTTCCCAACTCTGTACGCATAATGTATTGCTCCGAAGAGCCTCCCATTTCTGGGTTGCAGGGAACTAGCTACGCATTGGCCCAGTGTCGTGACTCAAAAAACGTAGTCAGTACAGCTTGCTTGATTACTTTGGCAAGCTCAGTCCCTTTAGGGCTGGGTTACTGACATAAACTCAGTGTTATTCCATGAAGGGTGGTTTACCGAACCGTTAGGGGAACGGTGATTTTTATAAAATATGTTTATTGGTTTCATGGATTAATGTGCGTTCACATTGACTAATGTATGAGAATTAATACTTTCAGGAATTGGGGTGAACCGTAACTTGATAGTCGTATTTGCCGTCAAGCCCTATGGGAAGTGCAAAATTAAGAATGGCAGAAACTAAATTATACTTTTTAATCCGTAATCAGCAGATAATGATTTATTATTAATAGCGTAAGTTGCTAGTTAGGGAAAATGTCATAATTAGGATATTCAAGATTAAAGGATCAACAAAAACAGAAAATTACTCACCCATTACCCATTACAACTGACAAATGACGACTGACAAGACACAAACATCTCGTATAGCCTCACTTCACCGTACTACTGGTGAAACTAATGTTTCTGTAACTATTAACCTTGATGGTACAGGTATATGTAAAGTATCTACAGGTATTCCCTTTTTAGATCATATGCTTCATCAAATCGCCTCCCATGGGTTATTTGACCTGGATATTCAAGCTCAAGGTGATTGGGAAATTGATGATCATCACACTAATGAAGATGTGGGAATTACTCTAGGACAAGCCTTATTTCAAGCTTTGGGAAATAAAAAAGGAATTGTCCGTTTCGGTAATTTTACTGCTCCTTTAGATGAAGCTTTGGTACAAGTATCCTTAGATTTCTCCGGTAGACCTCATCTCAGTTATGGTTTAGTAATTCCTACTCAACGGGTGGGAAACTATGATACACAATTAGTGCGGGAGTTTTTTGTGGCCTTGGTAAATCATAGCCAAATGACTTTACATATTCGGCAGTTAGATGGTATTAATTCCCATCATATTATTGAAGCTACTTTTAAAGCTTTTGCTAGAGCTATGCGAATAGCCGCAGAAATTGACCCACGCCGAGCCGAAACCATTCCTAGTTCCAAGGGTGTATTATAAAAATTGCCAACATCGGTTACTATGTAGATAGTTCTCAATGGTCAGTAATTGGTAATTTCACGTCTATGAATTCTGTTGCAGACAACTCTAATACTCAACAAAATCCCTTAGATAAACAACCTGTAGTCCTGACTTGTGAGTTGCGAAAAGTCTATCGGACAGGATTTTGGCAAAATCAAAAAGTTGTATCCCTCAAAAGCTGTTCTTTACAAGTGTATCCTGGAGAAACTTTTGGCTTGCTCGGTCCCAATGGTGCGGGTAAAACCACTTTGTTAAAATTGTTGTTGGGAATTATCCGCCCTACATCTGGAAGGGGATTATTATTAGGTCAACCTATAGGTGATGTTAAAGTTAAACAACATATTGGCTACCTCCCGGAAAATCCCTATTTGTACGAATACCTCACGGGTTGGGAATTTTTAGAGTTAGCGGCAGGTTTATTTCAAATTCCCCAAAAATTACAACGTCAACGTATTCCCCAATTACTGGAATTAGTCGCTTTATCCCAAGCTGATGCTCGTAAAAAGCAAATGCGGCGCTATTCTAAGGGTATGCTTCAGCGTGTGGGTATGGCACAAGCTTTAATTAATGATCCTGACTTGGTTTTCTTAGATGAACCTATGTCTGGACTTGATCCTCTAGGACGTTATCAAATGCGAGAAATTATTCTTTCTTTGAAAGCATCTGGTAAAACCATATTTTTTAATAGTCACTTGTTGAATGAAGTGGAAAAAATTTGCGATCGGATTGCTATTCTTGATCAAGGAGAATTAATCTGTTGCGGTTCTCTCAATCAACTTTTAGGCAACAAAAACACATATCATATTCAAGGTCAAGGAGGAAATAGAGAAGTCCTAAAAGAATGGATAGCTGGTTTAGAATTTGATGTGGATGGTTCTTGGCAGGGTGTACTTCAAAAAGATTATGATCATTTTCTCTCTAGTTGGCATTTAATAGGAGGAAAAATTACGAATATGAACCTATCACGTCCATCTCTAGAAGAGTTTTTTATTCAGCAAATTCAAGATAGAAATTATGTCCTCAACTAATTTAATTCAAATAGCAGCAACATCTCGAATTTTATCGTCTTTGATGGTTGGCTATTGTGAATATATTGGTGATTAAGATAACTTATCTTGGCAAATTTTTATGGATAAATCAACCCTAAGTAGTAATTTTATTTTTGACAAAAATGCTATATTTAGGGGTGTTTTATCTTGAAAGTCTTTATAAAATTTGCATTTTTTCAAAATTTTTAAAATATCTCTTAGGTAAAATTTAAAAAAAGCGAAAAGGAGGAAAATTTGTGTAGAGATATCTTCAAAATATATGAATCTGAGAGGGTGTTTGTCAAGCAATTATAAATCTTGGTTTTTCATTAGTCTACCCAGGTGAATTTCCCTTATATAGTAGGAAATTTATGCCCTCAATACTTTTAAAATATCCTTTGATATTTTCCAGGAAATTTATGAGGAGAAATAAGAAGAATAGCATTAAAAATTAAATTGTTATAGAAGTTGAGAATTAAATTCTGTAAATAAATTGAGAGGTGAAATAACTTCATGTAAAATATAAAATTCATGTCCCAAAGCAATAAATTACAATTATTTATGTCCGGAAAACTAAAGATTTATGGGAAAATAAAATTGTTGAGCCACTGGGATGTTTAAGTGTAATCAACGTTAAAATGTTTCAGAATAACTGTAAATATCGTTATCTCCAAGTTTCAGGTAAGTATGCTTAATAAAAATTTGTGTAAGTTTCTCACTCATTCAACTATGAGTTTAGCATTGTTAACAACCGTCAACATCGCTTTACCATCTGTGAGTATGGCACAGAAGCAATCAGTACAATCAACATCTAATATAGTGACAGATTACTTATTGGGAGGTGGTGATCTCATCCGTGTAAATGTATTTGAAGTTCCAGAATATACAGGTGAATATCAAATTCCTCCTGGTGGTGCAATTAATATGCCCTTAATTGGTAGTGTACCCGTTTCTGGCTTAACAACCGAACAGGCTGCTGATACCATTGCTAAAAGATATTCTCGCTTTCTCAAACGTCCCCTGATTTCCGTTAACTTATTATCACCTCGTCCCATAAATGTATTTGTAGCTGGAGAGGTAACCCGGCCTGGAGCTTACACCCTAAGCTTACAAGGGGGAGCGGGGAATAACCCTGGTGTACAATACCCGACGGTATTAGCTGCCCTAACTATAGCCCAAGGTGTGACATTAGCAGCGGATGTGACTCAAGTACAATTAAGGCGCAAAGTAGGGCGTTCTGGAGAGCAGACGGTTTCCCTAAATTTGAAGGAATTGACTCAAACAGGGCGAATATCCCAGGAAATTACCCTACGAGATGGAGATACCATTATTGTTCCCACTGCTACCAGCCTCAATGTAGCTGAAGCGCGAAATCTCTTTGCAGCTAACTTTGCTGCTAGTCAAACTTCACCCCGCACAGTGGTGGTAATTGGTCAAGTTTACCGTCCTGGTTCTTATCTTGTCACCGCTGGAAGTACAGGTGGCGGTGACGGTGGAGCTAGTGGTAGTGGTTTACCCACTGTGATGCGGAGTTTACAACTAGCGGGGGGAATTACGTCCCTTGCAGATGTACGGAAAATTAAATTACGCCGTCCTACCCGCATTGGTACGGAACAAACTATAGATATCAACCTCTGGCAATTACTACAAAGTGGTGATATCAATCAAGATATTGTTATCCAAGACGGAGATACAATAGTTGTTCCTACAGCAGTAGACATCAGTGCGGCTGAAGCTACGCAATTGGCTAAAACTACTTTATCGCCAAATACTATTGAAGTGGGTGTAGTGGGTGAAGTCAAAAGACCAGGAGCGGTAAGATTACAACCCAATAGCTCTTTAAATCAGGCATTATTAGCTGCTGGTGGTTTCAATGATAGTAGAGCTAGTAAAGGAAGTGTAGAACTCATCCGCCTCAATGCCAATGGTACAGTTACTAAACGTCCCATTAAGGTGGATTTATCTAAAGGAATTAATGAAGAAACTAATCCGATCCTGCGTAACAATGATGTTGTCGTAGTTGATCGCAACGTTTTAGCTAAAACAGGTGATAGGGTTAATACTGTAGCTGGTCCTTTAGGGACTATCTTGGGGATTATCAGACTATTTACTACTGGATTTTAGGTGATTAGAACCTACACACTATACAAATTCACCATTATCTGTATGCACAAAAGTCTGTTTCAGGCTTTTGGTGATTAACTGTTGATTTTGTCAATGGGTAAGTTACAAAAGCGATTAAAATCGCGGTTATACAAACAAAACCCTGCTTTTTGAGTTCAGAACCCTTTATTTTTCACTAGTCCACCTGCACGTGCGTTCAGCAAGAATAGGTGGACTTCCCTTTGATAGTAGTCTATCTCTGACGGGAAGCGCGGCTATATTAAGTCAGCCCTAGTTAGTATGCTCAATTGATGTTTCCTGTTCCCTGTTTCCTCTTACCCAATCGGTAATTTAGCATAACAAGTACCTAAGAACCACTATTTCCCAGTTTTAATATCTGAATAATCCAGGACTTACGCTACTGGCACATTGGTAAGGTGCGTCAGATACAGCAGATTCCATTGCTATGAGGTACAAATTTTAATAATAAAACTCTTGTGGGGTGGGCATCTTGCCCGCCCGTGGTGTACCTCATAACACCAGAAAGTGCTGTATCAAAAATTTGTTTATTTGCAGGATTTATACAGTAGTAAAAGACCCTACAACACATTTTTAGTGTGACACTTACCTAGGTCTTATAATCTTGTATTAGCAGCCTTTTTTTAAAAAATCTTTCACCCTTACTAAATAGGTTTCTGCATCTTCTAACATGGGAAAATGTGCAGTATTAGGAATAATTGTTAATTTAATTTTATCATTTAAAGCTGCGGCCTTTTTACCCAATTCAGCGGGAATAATAATATCATATTCCCCAGCTACTAAAAGCGTTGGTACAGTTAATTTAGCAAATTCTTGGGGCATAAATTCCGCTTGTTCTTTACTCACAGAAGTGAAAATTGTTCCCAAAGCTGCTTGATAATCAGCATTAATAAAATCTTCTAAAAAAGCCTGACGTTCAGATTTAGGAATAGGACTATGGAGAAATCTAGCCATAAACATTCTATCAGCTAAGGGGATTTTTCCTAACCACTTAGGACGGAATTTAACTACTAATCCTCCAAACTTATAAAAAGCCGCAAAAGCCTTTTCATCATATTCAAAAATACCGCTACAGGTTAAAATTGCTTTTTCTACCTTTTGCGGATAGCGGTTGAGAAATAAAGTCGCTATGGAAGCACCCATAGAATGAGCATTAATATAAACGCGATCCAGATTTAACTGATTTAATAACACCGCTAAATCTTCCGCATATTCTGTTAATTCATAACTTAAATCAGGTTGAACATGAGAACGCCCAAACCCGCGCATATCATAAAGTAAACAATCAAAATTATCTAATAAAGCCTCAGCGGTACTTTGCCAATATCTGCCTGAACCAGCCCAACCGTGCATAAAAACCATTACCGGTTTAATAATATTTGATGGTTTTCTGACCCATTTGTAATAATGATCAACACCCCGAACATTTATATAAGTCATGGTAATAGTTAAAAACTAAGTAGGTTGGCGTTAAAAATTGTCGTTATGACAAGGGAACAGGGAATAGGGAACAGGGGACAGAGAAGAGGTTTTCAGCCACTTTACTTTTCGTTACTTATGTCGGTTTTTTCCGTTTACCTATTCAACAACTGACAACTGACAATTGACAACTAACAATTAAAAACTAACAACTGACAACTGACAACAAAAGACAAGGGAACAGGGAACAGGGAACAGGGAACAGGGAACAGGGAACAGGGAACAGGGAACAGGGAACAGAGAAGAGGTTTTCAGCCACTTTACTTTTCGTTACTTATGTCGGTTTTTTCCGTTTACCTATTTAACAACTGACAACTGACAACTGACAACTGACAACAAAAGACAAGAGAACAGGGAACAGGGAACAGGGAACAGGGAACAGGGAATAGGGAATAGGGAACAGGTTTTCAGCCACTTTACTTTTCGTTACTTATGTCGGTTTTTTCCGTTTACCTATTCAACAATTAAAAACTAACAACTAACAACTAACAACTAACAACTGACAACTGACAACTGACAACTAACAACTAACAACTAACAACTAACAACTGACAACTGACAACTGACAACTGACAACTGACAACTGACAACTGACAACTGACAACTGACAACTAACAATTGACAATTGACATTGACAACTGACAATTATGCTGATTCTGGTTTTGGTAAAGAAGAAGGATGTACTAGTAATTCAGCAGTAGAACGTTTTTCCACCATTTCCTTAGTGATAGTACAACGAGTCACATCCTTACGGGAAGGTAACTCATACATCACATCTAGCATCAATTCTTCCACAATACCTCGTAAAGCTCGCGCTCCAGTTTTCCGGCGATAGGCTTCTTGAGCGATCGCTTTTAACGCATCTGGTTTAAAATCTAACTGGACATTATCCATATTTAGTAGTTTTTGGTACTGCTTCACCAAGGCACTCCGTGGTTCTGTTAAAATTGCCATCAGTGCCTCCTCATCCAAAGGATCTACTACAGCCACCATGGGAATGCGCCCGATAAACTCAGGAATCATGCCAAATTTGACCAAATCATCCGGTTGTAGATGACGCAGCGTATCAGCAGCGCGTTTTTCTTTAGTTTGCACTTCTCCTGGTTGCACAAAGCCCATTGACTTTTTGCCAATTCTCTGATCTACAACCTTTTCCAAACCTCCGAAAGCACCACCACAGATAAACAAAATATTGCTTGTATCAATTTGAATACAGTCTTGGTACGGATGCTTACGTCCTCCCTGGGGTGGTACATTAGCAATAGTCCCCTCTAGCATCTTCAGCAAAGCTTGCTGTACCCCTTCCCCGGAAACATCTCTGGTAATTGAAGGATTTTCACTTTTCCGGGCGATTTTATCAATTTCATCAATGTAGATAATCCCCCTTTGAGCCTCTTCCACATCCAAATCTGCCACTTGTAACAGTCGTAACAAGATATTTTCTACATCTTCCCCCACATAGCCCGCTTCCGTTAAGGTTGTAGCATCGGCCACCGCAAAGGGAACATCGAGAATTTTGGCTAGAGTTTGTGCTAATAGAGTCTTACCACAACCAGTTGGTCCAATGAGTAAAATATTAGACTTTTGTAGTTCTATAGCATCATCAGCACCCGGTTTACCACTAGCCTTAGACTCAAGAACAGCCAACCGCTTATAGTGATTGTAAACAGCCACCGACAGGACTTTTTTCGCTTCATCCTGACCTATTACGTGTTCATCTAAATACTTCTTAATCTCCCTTGGTTTCGGGATTTGATTAAAAGAAAGATGAGACGAACGGGTACGGCGTTTTTCCGGTGGTTCTGACTTTTGTGCTGCCGAAGCAGCATTACTTGTATCCAGCAATTCCTCATCGAGGATTTCATTACACAAGTCAACGCATTCGTCGCAGATGTAGACTCCCGGACCTGCGATTAATTTACGTACTTGCTCTTGAGACTTGCCACAAAATGAACATTTTAAATGGGAGTCGTACTTAGACATATCAGCCTCTTATTTCAGAATAGTGACGTTTTACCCTGCGGTGGGAAGATTTTGCCTAGAAATGACCTGATCGATCAAACCATAATTCTTCGCCTCTTCTGCTGACATGAAAAAGTCGCGCTCTGTATCAGCTGCAATTCTTTCCAAGGGTTGACCAGTATGCTTGGCCATTAATTGATTTAATTCACCCTTAATGTAAAGAATTTCTCGCGCTTGAATTTCAATGTCAATGGCTTGTCCTTGAGCGCCACCCAGGGGCTGGTGAATCATAATCCGGGAGTCAGGTAAAGACATTCGCTTGCCGGCAGTTCCAGATGTTAGTAAAAAGGCCCCCATGCTCGCGGCTAGTCCAAAACAGATAGTTACCACATCGGGACGTATTTGTTGAATTGTATCATAGATTGCCATACCAGCGTAAACAGAACCGCCGGGAGAATTAATGTACAATTGGATATCTTTTTCCGCGTCTTCAGAATCTAGGAATAGTAATTGGGCGACAATTGAATTAGCCACCACATCATCTATGGGCGTTCCTAAAAAAATAATTCGCTCGCGCAGTAAGCGGGAGTAGATATCAAAAGCTCTTTCTCCCATACCAGACTGTTCTACCACCATCGGGACGATGTTGCTGGGGCTGCTTAGGTTGCGGCTATTGCTTAGAGAACTCAAACTGGTAATTGGGTAATTTCCTGACTGCGATACAAGCATACTAGAATATTTAACAATAAATGGAATCGAATTGTGAACTGTTAACCATTATGCCCTAGGGCACAATTCAGAAGGTAGGGGAGGCATGGGGTAGGGAGTAGGGGAAAGATGTTTCCTAACTACCAATTACCAATTACCCATTACCCATTACCCATTACTCAGGATTACTAGTTGCTTCTACCTCTACTGTTTCCGTGCTTTGGACTTGGGAATCTATTTCGGCTGCTGTAGAACTTAAAGAACCTTCCGGTACTAATTCCACAGCTGAGCGTTCTAGTAACCAGTCTACGATCTTTTTGGTTAAAAGTTCTTCTTTGACAACGCCTGCCAGTCTATTTTTATCCAAGTCTTCATTAGGATATTGTGTTATCAATTCCGTGACTCTGGCTTCCACTTCTTCGTTGGTCACTGCGATAGATTCCCGTTTACCAATTTCTTGTAAGGATAAGGAACGCTTAATACGTTCCACAGCTTCGGGTTTTGATCTTTCCCGCAATTGAGGAATAATTTCTTGGGTAAATAGCTTTTTCACGTCTATCCCCTGTTCAGACAAGCTCATGGCTGTCTGTGTCAGCATAGCATCAATTTCTTTGTCAATGAAGGTTTGTGGTAGGTCTATTTCGACATAATTCAGTAGTTCCGTTAATAAGGCCTCTCGCTGATTTTCTCTAGTTTTATCTTCCGCTTCTTTTTGATACCTTTGTGTCAATGAAGCACGTAATTCTTCTAATGTCTCAAATTCGCTGACTTCTTGAGCAAAATCGTCATCCAATTCTGGCAGTTCTTTGGTTTTAATTTCCTTGAGTGTGATTGTAAACAAGGCCGCTTTACCAGATAATTCTTCGTTACCGTAGGGTTCTGGGAATTGAGCCGCTACTTCTTTGGTTTCTCCAGGATTCATCCCCACTATACCCAAAACAAAACCGGGAATAAACTTATCCTCTTGTAACTCAACTTGAAAATCTGTTCCTTCACCACCAGGAATTGGTTTGGGTTCACTGTCAGGATCATCACCTTCGGCTTTAGCAATTACACCTTTAAAATCAATAACTGCCATATCACCGATTTGTGCAGCCCGTCCTTCTACAGGTACTAATGTGGCTAATTTATCTCTTTGCTCATCAATAACTGTATCTACGCGGCTGGGGTCATACTGGATTTCCTCTGCTTTGGCCTCTAAACCAGTGTACTTGTTCAACTTAATTTCTGGTACTACATCCACAGCCGCCGCAATAATTAGGGGTTTTCCCGGTTCATAATTGTTAATTAAATCATCAAAGGCCGAGCGTAGTTGAGGTTGACCAATAGCACTAATGGCCTCTTGTTTAATTGCTTGCTCAATACCTTCTTGAATAATTTCTTCTAAAGCAGTTGCCTTAACACGAGTCGTTCCCAGTCGTTGTACTAATATTTGCCGGGGTACTTTCCCTTTGCGAAACCCAGGAATATTTACGGTCTTAGTGAGATCTTTAATGACTTGCTCGTATTTTTGCTTAGTAATTTCCGATGTAATTTCTATTTCCAAGCCAATTTGACTGGCGGGAAGTTTTTCCTGGGTAACTTTCATGCTTTGTTTCTATTTTTATGATATTTTGATCTCAGGATCATACACAAGATGCGATCGCCCACTACAGTGAGAAGCTAAAATATTCTCAGTGATTATATCTTGATATCTCACTTAGGATGTGCTGATCAGGCATCATTCTCATCCAAAGGTGGATAAATAGCTCTGAGCAGATATCCATTTTATCGCCAAAAGTTGAGAATTGAACACCTAATGATATTATTTCCACAGAGCAGCCCTCATCCCAGTAACATAACTTGACAATTAGGGCTATAAAAATAGCCCCAGTTTTCCTGGTCTTGAATTTTGCTGTACAATGTTATATTATCCGATAATGTTGTATATTTGATTTTCATCACTGAATTGTTGTCAACTACCATCTCACTCTCAAATTCCTCAATAAACCTCAAAAAATAAGATAATATCTCGAAAATATGCAAATTTTATTATTTAATGCCCCGTTGAGAGGAAGAAAAGAGATCATACCTTCACTTGTTCTAAAAAAACATTAATTACCTCTTAAAGGAGGAGTCAAGTTTGTCTAAATCCTATCGTGTCGCTATTTTGGGCGCAACCGGTGCTGTAGGTACGGAGTTGCTGGAATTACTAGAAAGTCGGAACTTTCCCTTGGCTGACCTAAAATTATTAGCATCGCCACGCAGCGCGGGAAAAACACTAAAATTCAAAGGTGAGGATATCCCCATTCAGGCAGTAAGTGATCATGTCTGGGAAAATGTGGATATAGTATTAGCTAGTGCTGGAGGTGGCATCTCCAAAACTTGGGCTGGGGTAGCGGTAGCAAAAGGAGCAGTAGTAATTGATAATTCTAGTGCCTTCCGCATGAACCCGGATGTACCTTTAGTAGTCCCAGAAGTAAATCCCCAAGCAGCAGCTAATCATCAGGGAATTATTGCCAATCCCAATTGTACCACAATTCTCATGTCATTGGCAGTATGGCCATTACATCAGGTCAAACCAGTAAAAAGAATTGTCGCAGCTACCTATCAGTCTGCTAGTGGTGCAGGAGCTAAAGCCATGGAAGAAGTAAGAGTCCAAAGTGAGGCTATACTACAAGGACAACAACCAGTCGCGGAGGTCTTACCTTACCCATTAGCATTTAATTTATTTACCCATAATTCCCCTTTAACACCTTGGGGTTATTGTGAAGAAGAAATGAAAATGGTCAACGAAACCCGGAAAATATTTGGTAGTCAAGAAATCCAAATTACCGCCACTTGTGTCCGTGTTCCCGTCCTCCGCGCTCACTCAGAAGCCATTAATTTAGAATTTACCACTCCCTTTAATCCAGAAGAAGCTAGAGAAATTTTAAGAATATCACCGGGTGTGAAATTAGTGGAAGATTGGCAAGCAAATTATTTTCCTATGCCTATAGATGCTAGTGGGAAAGATGAAGTTTTAGTAGGTAGAATTCGTCAAGATATTTCTCATCCTTGTGGTTTAGAATTATGGCTGTGCGGAGATCAAATTCGTAAAGGTGCAGCTTTAAACGCAGTACAAATAGCCGAATTATTAGTAGAGAAAAATTTACTAAAATCTACTAGACTATAAATTTTAATTGAGTGATTTCTCAAGGGTAATTCACAACGAACAACAAACAACTTAGGAGAGAAGTGTGGGAGATTTTGGGACAATATTAACCGCTATGATTACGCCGTTTCAAGCAGACGGTAGCATTAATTATGATGTAGTCGCCAAACTAGCAGACCATCTAGTGAATAACGGTACTGATACATTAGTAGTATGTGGAACAACAGGAGAATCTCCAACACTAAGTTGGGAAGAAGAATACCAATTATTTGTGGAGGTATTGCAGACTGTATCAGGAAAAGCTAAAGTAATAGCTGGGTGTGGTTCTAATTACACCAAAGAAGCGATCGCCGCCACCCAAAAAGCTGCTAAAATAGGAGTACATGGTTCATTACAAGTAGTTCCCTATTACAACAAACCACCACAAGCCGGATTATATAAACATTTTCAGGCAATAGCGGAATCTTGTCCCGATCTGCCCATGATGTTATATAATATTCCTGGCAGGACTGGTCAGAACTTGCTACCGGAAACAGTGGTAAAGTTAGCGGAAATTGATAACATTGTCGCCATTAAAGAAGCTAGTGGTAACTTAGAGCAAGTGAGTGAAATTCGCCGCTTGACACCAAAAGAATTTCAGATTTATGCTGGAGATGATTCTTTAACCCTACCCATGTTAGCAATAGGTGCTCAAGGAGTGGTAAGTGTAGCTTCTCATTTAGTAGGTAATAAACTACAAGAGATGATTCAAGCATTTCGTCTGGGAAAAATGCAAACAGCTATTGATATTCATCTAGAACTATTCCCATTGTTTAAAGCTTTATTTTTAACTACAAATCCCATTCCTGTCAAAGCAGCACTCAAGCTACAAGGTTGGGAAGTAGGTTCAACTCGTCCACCCTTGTGTAAAGCTGATACAGATGTGTTAGATAAGTTAGAATTAGTGATGCAAAGGCTGAATTTAATCTCAGTAAAATAGGTGATTTATTTAATAAATAATGTGTACTAATCTACAACTGGAGAAAAGATCTTTGACCAAAATCCGAAAAAGAAGAGACTTAAGGATGTTTATGTGCGCTCAATATAAAAACATAAGCAATTATGGCAAGCATCTAATATAAGAATGACTCTATAAAAGCTGGATTGAAAGGAAAGTGTAAAGTTTCCTTTTATACATGAAACCGAACTAGCAACTGATTCACAACAAGAAACAATCTCCAGGAGAAAATGGTGAAAACCCAAGCTAATTCCGCTCTGAAAATTATTCCTTTGGGCGGACTACATGAAATAGGTAAAAATACTTGTGTATTTGAGTACGAGGATGAAATTATCCTGTTAGATGCAGGATTGGCATTTCCCACAGAGGCCATGCACGGTGTAAATATTGTATTACCGGATACAACTTATCTTAGAGAAAATCGGCATAAAATTAAAGGGATGATAGTCACCCATGGTCATGAAGACCATATAGGTGGTATTGCTTTTCACTTAAAGCAGTTTGACATTCCCGTAATTCACGGACCAAGACTAGCGTTAGCAATGCTAGAAGGTAAACTGGAAGAAGCGGGAGTCACGGACAGGACAGAATTAAGAACAGTTCTGCCCCGTGACATAGTGCGAATTGGTAAACATTTCTTTGTGGAATATATTCGCAATACTCACTCCATTGCTGACAGCTTCACCGTTGCTATTCACACACCATTGGGCGTAGTAATACATACGGGAGACTTTAAAATTGATCATACTCCCATAGATGGTGAAACCTTTGATTTGCAGCGTCTGGCTGAACATGGTGAAAAAGGAGTGCTTTGTCTATTAAGTGATTCCACTAATGCAGAAGTTCCAGGATTTACACCTTCTGAAGGTTCTGTGATTCCCAACCTTGACCGAGTATTTTACCAGGCTACTGGACGTTTATTTGTCACTACCTTTGCTTCCAGCGTTCATCGTATTAACATAATTTTGCAATTAGCAAAGAAACACAATCGCGTTGTAACAGTTGTAGGGCGTTCGATGTTAAATTTAATCGCCCATGCACGGAACTTAGGTTACATTAAATGTGAAGATAGTCTATTCCAACCACTGCATACTGTCCGAGGGATGCCGGATGAAAGGGTACTAATTTTGACTACAGGCTCTCAGGGTGAGACAATGGCAGCAATGACAAGAATTGCTAATAAAGAACACCCCCATATTAAGATTCGTCCAGGAGATACAGTTGCATTCTCCGCTAACCCTATTCCCGGTAATACCATTGCAGTGGTTAATACCATTGACAAATTGATGATTCAGGGAGCAAAAGTGGTCTATGGAAGGGATAAAGGTATCCACGTTTCCGGCCACGGCTGTCAAGAAGAACAAAAACTGATGATTGCTTTAACTCGTCCCAAGTTCTTTGTACCATTTCATGGTGAACATCGGATGTTAGTCAAGCATTCGGAAACTGCTCAAAGTATGGGTGTTCCGGCGGAAAATATCGTCATTATCCGAAATGGTGATGTCATAGAATTGACTGAAAATTCTATCCGTGTTTCTGGTCAAGTGGCCGCTGGAATTGAATTAGTAGATACTTCTAGTTCGGCCATGGTTAGTTCTAAGGTTTTAGAAGAACGCCAACGCATAGCTTCAGAAGGTATGGTAACTATTGCTGCGGCTATTGATTGGAATGGTAAGCTCATGGCTAAACCAGAACTACATATGCAAGGTGTAGTAACGAGTATTGAGCGATCGCTTCTACAAAAATGGGTACAACAACGCATTGAAGAAATTCTGGGTGTACGTTGGTTAGAGTTCTCTCCCACAGGAGGACAACCAGCTGATACGGACTGGGGCGGATTGCAGGAAACCCTGGAACGGGAATTAGCTCGTTCTATGCGGAGAGAGTTACAATGCCAACCAGCTTTGACTCTACTAATGCAAGTCCCAGAAGAGCCTCCTATGAAGGTTGCAGACAGCAGAAGACGACGCACTCGTTCTACCGCTGTCGCTTCTTAAAACTTACCTGCTGCGGAAGCGTGAAAGCGTGAAAAAGATGACGAATTATACATATAATTAATTGTAGCCATAATTTATGGCTAATTAATTCGTCTAATGCTCAAATATACGGCATCTTAATCTTTTGTTCTTTTGTTCACAAATCAAATCTGAGTGCTGAGATGCTATGATTGAGGTAGCGCGGGTTAGTGTCACCTAAGCTGAAACCCTTGTGGAGATGTTGCGTGTAACGTCTCCACCCTTGACTTGTTCTTAATTCCCATAGGACTAATATTTGATTTTTGCAACAGAGGTAAGATGTGTTAGGTAAAACTATAACGCAGCCTACAAATGCTAAGACTTGTTCAAAATGATCATGCTACTGTTTTTTCTGAAATTCCCTAATTTACAGCGATTTTTAGGTAAATAAACCACATTTTCAAGTCTCACGCCAAGGCGCAAAGTCGCAAAGGAAGAAAGGAATATAAAACAAAAGTGTGGTACAAGTACATTAAAATTGCTGTAAATAATTCGTAACCTAAATTGGATATTTATAAAACATTAGTTGGTCATTTTTTATTGACTCTGGTAAAAACAGACCCAGAGTGGTTACACAAACAAACTATTAGCAGTCTCAATTGGCTGGCGAAAACCAGCTATTATCCGGCTAATAATTGGTTAAATCATCTACTTTATCAATCCTTATCCCTGCAAGACCCACGACTAGAACAAACTATACTGGGAATGAAATTTCCTAATCCTTTGGGTTTGGCTGCTGGATTTGACAAAGACGGTATTGGCGCTACTTTGTGGCATAATTTTGGGTTTGGTTTTGCTGAATTGGGTACTGTTACTTATCACCCTCAACCAGGAAATCCCCCTCCTCGGTTATTTCGTTTACCTTTAGATCAAGCAGCACTTAACCGGATGGGTTTTAATAATGCTGGTGCTGTTGCTATGGCCGCAAGACTCAAGGAGGGGAAAGAAAACTTGAATTATCCAATACCTATACCTATAGGTATAAATTTAGGTAAATCCAAGATAACAGCTTTGGAATTAGCAGCCCAGGATTATCTAGAGAGTT